>CAYZNO010000023.1:0-9750 GCA_964479685.1 uncultured Gammaproteobacteria bacterium | reverse complement strand
ATTGCTTTGGGTTCGGGCACCGATGTGGCGATGGAAACTGGGGAAATAGTTTTAATCAAAGATGATTTGCGAGATGTTGTTGCCGCCATTGATTTGAGCAAATACACTTTGAATAAAATCAAGCAAAATCTTTTCTGGGCTTTCTTTTATAACATTGTCGGTATTCCTTTAGCGGCTGGAATTTTATACCCCTTCACTGGTTGGCTTTTAAATCCGGCGATTGCCGCGGCCGCGATGGCTTTTTCGTCGGTTAGTGTTGTTTCCAACGCTCTTTTGATGAAAAAATATAAATCTAAAATTATTTAAAATTTCAGGGAGTTCCTTATTGTCGTCCGCGCACGGGAAGGGTGGGGCAAGGGCGACACCTCTTTTTCTTCTTTTGGTCCCGCCGCCGTCCGAAAAAATCGCTCTCGGGTTTCCAGCAGGCGGGCAAAAAGGAAGGGGGTTGGGGGGAAGGAATTTTTGCCCGCCCGCTCCGTCTGGGGTGGGAAGCGTTTCCGCAATTCCTCTGTTAAGAGGAAGGCAAAACAGAAAAATTTTCGTTTCCTTAATTGAAAAAAATTTTGTGGGCGCCCATTAAAAGAAAAAGAAATTTTTGCGGGCTTTGTCTCCGCCTTTGGCGGAGCGAGCCGCTGGGGCGGGTTTCTGCCTGTCAGGGCAGAAATTGTTGTCCGAAAAAGGTTCGAGCGACGTTCAGTAATTGCGACCAGATTAAACTTTCATCATTTCTGGGGGAACTTGTTGCTCGCAAAATTCGCAATGTTTAGATTGGTCGGGGTGCCGGGAATTGAACCCGGGTCTCATGCTCCCAAAGCATGCATACTACCGTTGTACTACACCCCGGGATATTTTTATTTATCCAGACGCCAAACCATTAATCCATCCTTTAATTTTATTCACCAACTTAACATCGTTTATTTTAATCCTTAAAGTTCCAAAAGGCAAGTTATTCCGACGTTTTAATTTACTGCTCCGGCTGACTTGATAAATTGGTTTTAAAAATTGGTTTGGGGGTAACTTTAAAATTTTTGACCAATACTTCGTGGCGGATTGGGCAGAAATATTATGATGTATCTGAACTTGCGCTTTCATCTTCTGAGGGGGAACCCCGCATATTTTCACGAAAAAAATTATCATCAATCTCAACATGTTAGGATCAGAGTTACAAAAAACTAAATTCCAGTTTCCTCTTTTATAACCTTCGGCCCAATACAGGGCCGACCCTACCAACTTCATCTCGCGTCTCGAAATTTTTCCGATTTCTTTGCTTGACAAATTCTGAATTTTTCCCCACTCGACCCGCGCAATTTCTGATCTTCTCTTATTGTAGGCGACAATATTTTCCGCCCATTTTTTCTTTGCTTTGTCAATATTTTTCCCCTTGATAACTTTTGATTCTTGGATATCTTTAAGCCAACCACTCAGGGTGCTTTTAGGAATTTTTAATCTCTTTGCTATTTGATTATATGAAAGACCGGTTTTGCGCAAGGAGATTGCTTGCACTTTATTTTTTCTCATAATTAAAACCCGTGATATGGATTTACTAATTCATTATATCACGGGTTTTATAATTTTCAAATGCCGGGGGTGAGAATCGGACTCACGACGCAAGGATTTTCCTTGAATTTTCTTGGATTACTCCAAGGATCGGACTATCTCTTCATCCCGAAAGTTTCGGGAGTCGGGCACTCGCGGCGGGATTATCGTTGGATCTCACCCGCTAGTCTCTACACCCGCCTCCGCTAAAGCTACGGCCGGCAAGCCTTATCGTATCATTTTTGGCTTGCTTGCAATCCGTAGCCTCCCGGCGGAGGCTTGGCTCGGGATCGCCCGTCTGAACGACGGGTTTCCCCGAATTCACCCGATTTTTTCACTCCAAATTACTTTGAAGGGGACCGAAAATCAGTCCTTCGCTCTACCACTGAGCTACCCCGGCATAAATAAACTAACTTTGGCTATCCTTAATTTTCTCTACGGAGCAACCGACGTGATTCTGTTTTTCCGGATTTTTTCCCGTTGTCTCTTCGTACATTTTATCGGCCTCCAATATTCCGCCCGCAACACATTCAAAAATAATCTTCCTTCCGGCAGAATTGTCCCTGTAAACAAATTTTTAACTTTTCCCCGGCTTCTTCCCTTTCCGGCCGCAAATTTTCCACAAAAAATATCTTAAACAAATTAGATCTGGTGGGCGCGGTCCCGCCTTGGCGGGGCGACCTCGTCATTATCATTATTGGCTCTGCACAACTGCTCGCCTTCGCTCGTAATATACAGGGCAGACGCGCTAGACTCAATTCCCTGGTGGGCGCGGGAGGAATCGAACCTCCGACCTCGTCATTATCAGTGACGCGCTCTAACCGACTGAGCTACGCGCCCACCAGGGAATTGAATTACTTTTACGCGGGCTGCGCTCCGCATCCCGTACTAACTTCATTTAGCGCGCTCTAACCGACTGAGCTACGCGCCCGAAATTAAGGTTTTAAAATGATAACAAAAAAGATTGGTTCTGACAAGATTGTACCAATCTTTTTTATCTTTGACAACTCGAAGCAACAGAAGTACGACTTTTTTCACACCTGTAAACTTTGAAAGCCCCAAATAAATGGAACTTCGACCAAATTTGTCCCGTGAGGGGGACAATTTTGTTTCTCCCTAGAAAGGAGGTGATCCACCGACAGCTTCCGCTACCGGTGCCTTGTTACGACTTCGCCCCTATCATCGAGTTTACCCTCGTTGCCCTTGCGGGCCTCTTCAGGTACCCCCGACTCTCTTGGCGTGACGGGCGGTGTGTACAAAACCCGAGAACGTATTCAACGCGCCGTGGCTGATGCGCGTTTACTAGCGATTCCGGCTTCATGAGGTCGAGTTGCAGACCTCAATCCGAACTGGGACCGGGTTTGATGGGATTAGCTCCACCTTACGGTTTGGCAACCCATTGTTACCGGCCATTGTAGCACGTGTGTCGCCCAGGACGTAAGAGCCATGCTGATTTGACGTCATCCTCACCTTCCTCCCCGCACTCAACGCACTTCGCTTTCGCTCGTGCTAAAACTCAAAAGTCAAATGTCAAAAGCCAAAACTTTAGTGCTCGCTTCGCTCGCGATTTTTATTTATTAAATCGTCGCGCAGCGACACATTAATTTTGAGATTTTAATTTTGAATTTTGAGATTAGCATTTACGAAGTAAATGCGCTCAGTGCGGGGCAGTTCGGTCAGATATAATAACTGACCGTGAGGGTTGCGCTCGTTTCCCGACTTAACGGAACATCTCACGACACGAGCTGACGACAACCATGCAGCACCTGTGCTGGAATCCGATTTAACGGTCATCTCCCGTTTCCGGGTGAATACTTCCAGCATGTCAAGCCCTGGTAAGGTTCCACGCTTATTGTCGAATTGAACCACATGCTCCACCGCTTGTGCGGGTTCCCGTCAATTCCTTTGAGTTTTAGCCTTGCGGCCGTACTCCCCAGGCGGGGTACTTAACGCGTTAGCTTTAGTATGCGGCACTGAGAGGGTCGATACTCCCAATGCCCAGTACCCATCGTTTAGGGCGTGGACTACACGGGTATCTAATCCGTATCGCTCCCCACGCTTTCGTCCCTGAGTGTCAGAACCGTTCTAGCAAGCTGCCTTCGCATTTGGTGTTCTTGCCGATATTAACGCATTTTACTACTACACCGGCAATTCCGCTTGCCTCTCCCGGTCTCTAGCCTTGTAGTTTCCTCGGCAGTTCTCGAGTTGAGCTCAAGAATTTAACCGAAGACTTACAAAACCACCTGCGGACCCTTTACGCCCAGTAAATCCGGATAACGCTCGAGGTCTCTGTATTACCGCTGCTGCTGGCACAGAGTTAGCAACCTCTTATTCCTCTGGTACGGTCAAAGTTCATCCCAGAGAAAAGCAGTTTACAATCCGAAGACCTTCTTCCTGCACGCGGCGTCGCTCCCTCAGGCTTGCGCCCATTGGGGAATATTCTCGACTGCAGCCTCCCGTAGGAGTGTGGGCAGTGTCTCAGTCCCACTGAGGCGGGTCGCGCTCTCACGCCCGCTACTCGTCATAGCCTTGGTAGGCCGTTACCCTACCAACTAGCTGATAAGCCATAGGTCCCTCCCGAAGCGCCTTTTGGGCTTTCCTCCGCAGACATCATCCGCGGATCACATCCAGTATTAGCGGTCCTTTCGGACCGTTATTCTGAACTTCGGGGCAGGTTACCAATGTGTTACTCACCCGTTTGCCACTAGCCACTAAAATCATTGCTGACTCCAGTGACCCGTTCGACTTGCATGCCTTAGACACGCCGCCAGCGTTCATCCTGAGCCAGGATCAAACTCTCAAAAAAAGTATTTAAATGAAATTTAAATACGTAAGGCTCTGTCTTCCGACAGAGTGTTTTGGTTGAGTACCAAAACAAATTGGCGTACTTTCTGTTGCTTTAAGTTGTCAACTTAAACTTTATTATGTTGTCAAAGAGATACTAAATGTCGCTATTTCTAGCGACAAAAGTATGTTACATCGTACCTTTCAAGTTGTCAATTTTCTAGATGTATGTTTGGCTGTTTTTTCTTTAAAAATAAAGCAAAAAACGCGACAACTCTATAGAATAAGTATATTTTAACCTCTTTCTATTTTTTAGTCAACCCCATCCGAAGCAAAGGTAATTTTCGCACTCAGTAAACAAAAAAATAAATGGTTTTTATTTATTGAGTATTATTATTGTAACCTAAGCTTCGGACGGGGTCAAGGGGCTTTTCCACACTTT
Organism: uncultured Gammaproteobacteria bacterium; assembly: GCA_964479685.1. Taxonomy (GTDB): domain Bacteria; phylum Patescibacteriota; class Patescibacteriia; order XYB2-FULL-38-15; family XYB2-FULL-38-15; genus JBGSRW01. The sequence continues at coordinate 4,988 of CAYZNO010000023.1, read as the reverse complement.
TTCCACAATCACAAATTGCTCCGCCCATCCGCTTTCTCACCCACACTTCGTTCTGTAATTTTTGTCCCAAACGATGCCCATTACAATGACCAATTATCCCCAAATATGATTGCATACTCTGGTTCAACGTATGCTCATCGACTAAACCTCCATTATACTCTTCCACTTTTCGCGATATTTTTTTAAACATTCTGCATTTCGTTTTGGTTCGAAGCGCGGCGCGATGCGGTAGGAGCGCATAACCTAAAAAATCAACGCCCTGACGAAATTTGCGGATTGATATTTTTTGAGGATGAGCCGTAAGAGAAAGCGCGTTATCTAAAAATTCTTTAATCTGCCCACACAAACGCAAAAGATATTCCCGATCTTCGTGGAGAAAGATAAAATCGTCGGCGTACCGAAAATAATACTGCTCCCGCAAAATAAATTTTACAAAATAATCCAACTCTGAAAGATAAATATTGGCGAAAATCTGCGAAGTTAAATTTCCGATCGGTACTCCCTTGCCGCGCCCTTGGGGTGAGCTGAAACTTCTCACGATTTGTTCCAGAAGCCAAAACATCTCTTGATTTTGCACTCGCCGTTTCAGCAATCGCAGTAAAATTTCATGATCGATTGAATCAAAAAACTTTTTAATATCCATCTTGAGCGCCCAAACCGGCTTTGTATAATTTCCCGTAACTTTTCTCAAAGCGCTGCTCAAATCTCGGACGGCAAGATGCGTGCCCTTGCCTTTTTGACATGAATAAGATTGATGGATAAAACGGGGCTGGTAAATTTTCTCAAGATATTTGAAAACAAAATGATGTACGATTCGGTCGCGCACCGCCGCTTTGTTAATCACTAGAAACTTTGGATCATAAATGTAAAAAGTTTCATAAGGTTGATGAAAATAAATCTTTCTGCTAAGATCTTCGTGCAGCTGGAAAAGATTATCCTCAAGCCGCCGCTCAAATTCCATCACATCTCGCTTGTTCTGTTTTTCTTTCTTAAATTCGCCCCAAGCAAAAAATAAATTTTCTAATGTCACAAACATATGCAAAGCAATTCCTTTAATGCCCCCCCAACGCCTCGCGTTCGGAATGGGCGGAAGTGCCGATTTTGAAAAAAACAATTGAACTATACAAAACTTACTACAATTTTCTTGAATTGTTTCCCAAAAAAGACAAATACGCTCTGGGCGCAAAATGTGAAGAATATATAATCGCCGTGCTGGAATTGCTTCTTGAAACAAGTTATCTGCAAAAAGAAGTAAAACGTCCGATACTTTTAAAAGCCAACAATAAATTTGAGATACTCAAAATTTTCATCCGCGTCCTGCGAGAATTAAAAATTCTTGACCAAAAAAAATATCTTACGCTCCAGACCATCATCCAAGAAATCGGCCGGATGTTCGGCGGTTGGATTAAGACGCTCTAATATTGCAAGAGAGTTCCCCCAAGGGAACTCTCTTATTTTTTTGAAGAAGACACTCCCGAGGACGACGAGCCCGCCGGAGTAGTTGTCGTTGGCGTTCAGGTTCCTGTTGTTGAAGTTGAGGTTGTCGTCGTTGGCCTTGAAGTAGAGCGAGTTGCCCTGCCATTTATTTGTTTTCCCCGCCTGGATGCACCGGAGAAATAGTCCCGATATTTTCGAGATTTACGTCTCCTGAATTTTATTTGGTCCCTAGGATTTTTAAAACCCATATTCGGACACCAGGAAAAACAAGCAGTGTCTCAATCCTTTGCCGCGCTCTCCGTGCGCACTCTGACGATCCGTAAACCGCCGGATTCTGGCACGTTTTGAAAGCGCGGGATTTCGGCGACTGCAATCCGTGAACTGCAGTACATAAGCCTATTTTCAATTTGAACTTTATCACGTTTTTTAAAATATAAAAAATATATTTGCTGCACTCGCTCGGAAGAGCAAATTAATTTGCTCTTCCCTCACTCGTTTGAAAATAAAAAAACGGGGCGCGCGATGTTTAGTCGTGTTCCCCGTCGAAGCCAAGCGTCCAAAGATCAAATCCCCGAGGGACTTAACCCAAGGAACAACGGGCCAAAGCCCAAGCTACAGACACTACCCGAGGACGACGAGCCCGCCGGAGCAGCCGTCGCAGGCGTACAGGAACCTGCGGTAGAAGCCGAGGCGGCCGCCGTCGGCCCCGAAGCAGAGCGAGAAGCCCCGCCATTCCAGCGCCGCACAGTCCAGCCTGGGCGTCTGGCCGTTGAGAGCCAGCACATCCGGGTACATGACCATGGCCGCGGCCGGTTCCAGAGCGCCGGCGAGCAGAACGAAGTCGGGAAGCGTCGCCATCTGTTCCAGATCCGCCGGGATCGAGTAGCCCTGCAGGGCGGTCGGGAAGTAGAGCGCCACGACCGGGCCCGCCGCGATTGCCGCGACGAGCACCTCGTGACGGCTGCCCTTGGCCACCGTCACCTCACCGGCGAGCGTTCCCTGCCGGTTGTTGTAGAACTTCCGGCCCGCGAACTCGGCCTCGTAGGCGCGGCCCACGGCCGGGAGGAACGTCTCTTCGAGCACCTTGCCGTAGTCGCCGATCGCGATCTGCGGAAGGACGATCGGCAGGTAGACACCGCGGAAGAGGTTGGTCAAGAGCTTGTCGCTCTTCACCTTCTCCACGGTCTCCGCCGTGCGCCGCTCGAACTCCTCGGCCGAGATCGGCATCTCGCCGTTTCCGAGGAAGCGCGTCAGGCGCGCCAGGCGTTCGGCGAAGTTCACTTCCGGCTGGGTGAGGCGGAAGTCGCGGTTGGCGTCGACCACCTCGGTCTTCATGCCCTGCGCCGGGATGCGCCGGCCGTGGCGGTCGAGCAGCATGCGCACGGCATCCTTGATCTCCGCGACCTTGGTGCCGGCGATGAGCGCATCGGCGACCTCCTCGCCGCCGAGTACGTTCAGAAGCGCCTCGATCCTTCCGGTCCAGTTGGGATACTTTGCCATGACCTAATCTCCTTCCGGGCTGAAAGCCCGAAAAGCGTTTTGCCACTGCCCGTGGCCCAGGGTCTTCTCACCACGAGAAGTACATTATAAAATAACATATTTTAAATAAAAAGTCAAGATTCCTTCCCCACAAAAAAATCCCCCTTCGCGGAGGGGGATTTGATCTAAGAATTAAAAATTTATTTTTTCAATTTATCTTTCCGCCACTCACTAATTTTTTTATGATCTCCGGACAATAAAACTTTCGGCACCACATATTTTTTTCCTTTTAACTTGAATATTTCCGGACGGGTGTAGACCGGCACGCCGATGCCCAAACGATTTTCTTCGAGCGATTCGGTTTTGCCAATCACACCGGGAATCTGCCGGGCAACCGCGTCCACCAAAACCATAGCCGGTAACTCTCCGCCAGTTAAAACGTACGGCCCGATGGAAATTTCCGAAAAATCAAAACCCAAATCTTTAATTATTTTTTTTATCCTTTCATCGACTCCTTCGTAGTGTCCGCAAATTAAAATCAGCCGATTATATTTTTTTGCCAACCCTGCTGCCGCCGCGTTATTAAACTGCTTCCCACTCGCCGAAAACAAAATTACTTTTGTTTTCCGGCTCTTCTTCATGGCGCGAAGCGCTTTTGCGAGCGGCTCGACTTTCATAACCATGCCCGGCCCCCCGCCGTACTGCTTATCGTCAACCGTCTTCCTTTTGTCTGTCGTCCACTTCCGCAAATCATGAACATTTATCTTTATCAATTTATTTTTTACGGCGCGTCCGATAATTGATTGAGAAAAATAAGAATCTCCGCCAAGGGCGGATCCGTCTCGGGCGGAAAAAATTTTCGGAAAAATTGTGATGATATCAAATTGAATCATAGTGATATTATATTGTTTTTGCCGCCTCCTGTCGAGTTTTTGAATAAAATAACGCGCCATTTGTCTGGCGCGTTATTTTTTGTATGTCGAAATTTTAGATTTTCAAATCATCGACATCGGAAGTATCGACATCGGCTGAAGGAGCCGGGCCTCTTCGATTCATCCGTGAACCTTCCGGTTCATAGATCTTCAAATTGACTCTGGCTTTTTCCTTCGCTCCGACGATCTTCAGGAGGGTTCTGATTGAGCGAGCGGTTTGACCCTGCTTGCCGATCACATAGCCCATATCTTCCGGATTGATTTTCAAGGTGATTAAGACACCCATCTCGTCGACCGTTCTTTCGGTCTTGACGTCTTCCGGATGATTGACGATCGCGCGGACGATGTATTCAACGAACTCTTGGTCTCGTTCTGCCATACGTTTCACATCTTGTTAAGTGTAGAATAGCCTTGCTACTGTTCGACCTTGACACAGTACAGCTATTTATATTTTAAAGATAACATTTTTACGGGAAAAAGTCAAGCCTAGGCTTTCGGGGTTTCATCTGGTGCCACAGGTTTCACCATTTCGGCTGAAGCTTCAGGCTTTACCTCCGCCTTCGGGGTTTCAGTTTTTGGCGCTTCTGGTTTTGCCGCCTCGGCCGGCTTAACTTCTTCGCTGCCCTTGGCTTTTTTTCGACGCTGAACTTTCATTTTTGGCGCGTTAACCACTCCGGCGGTAACGAGTAAATTGTTGACTGTAGCGGAAAGCTGGGCGCCCTTGGAAATCCAGTATTTCAGCCGCTCTTCCTTTAAATCAACAATTTTTGCTTCGCTTCTTGGATTATAAAAACCCAAAATTTCAAGATAAGTTCCCCACGGATCCTTGGTCTTTTCAGAAACGATCAGCCGATAAGACGGCTGGTTTTTTTTCCCGGTTCGTGATAATCGAATTGATAACATAATCGAAAATTTCTAATTACTAATTTCTAATTAATTTTATTTGACCGTATTGCCATTTTGCAATATCTCCGCCTACTTGTCAAGATTAACCGCCTTCTCTGCCTCCTCAAGATTCAGGCTCAAAAGACGCGAGACGCCGTCCGATTCCATAGTCACGCCGTAAAGTACGTTCGCTTTGTGCATCGTCGCCCGGTTATGGGTAATCAGTATAAATTGGGCCTTTCCGGTCAGTTCTTC
>CAYZNO010000022.1:0-10653 GCA_964479685.1 uncultured Gammaproteobacteria bacterium | reverse complement strand
GCTTGTGTGCAGTTTTGGTTCTTTTTGGTGGATAAATTGTTCGCCGAATCTTTCCGGCATATTGGTTGGTTATTTTATAATTCCCCCGCCAAACACCTCGTCGCCGCGGTAAAACACGGCCGACTGGCCGGGCGTGACGGCCCGTTGGGATTTTGTAAAAATTATTTTATAATTATTTTTTGATTTTTTAATTACGCACGGGGCTTCTTTGTGCTTATATCTGATTTTCACCTGAGCACGGAGTGGCAATTTTGGCGCGCTGCCAGAAATCCAGTTTACTTTTGTCACCGCCATTTCTTTGGCTAACAATTTCTTCTGGTCGCTGCTGACTAACAAAATATTCTTTTTTGTATCGATTTTAACAACATACCACGGCCCGCCGCCGAGCTTCAATCCCCTTCTCTGGCCGATTGTATAAAATGGAAGCCCATCATGACTACCAAGAACTTTACCGCTTTCCATCTCCACGATTTTACCGCTCTTTACTTTTTCCGCCCAAGGCGGATCCGCCTTGGGCGGAAAATATTTCTTCAGGAAATTCTTTAAACTCGCTCCGACAAAACAAACTTCCTGGCTGTCCTTTTTTGCATGGACCAGCAAACCGAATTTTTTGGCCATTTGCCGCACCTGCGGTTTTGTATAATCCCCCACCGGAAATAAAATATGTTTTGATTTTTCCTCCGTAAGCGTATACAAAAAATATGACTGATCCTTTTCCCGATCTTTTCCTTTCAATAACTTCCATCTTCCATCTTCCCGCCGAAGGCGGGCGTAGTGTCCCGTTGCAACATAATCCGCTCCCAGCGCTTTTGCCTTGCGCAATAATTCTCCGAATTTTATGAACCTATTACACTCAACGCAAGGATTAGGCGTCCGGCCGGATTGATATTCTTTCAAAAAATAATCAACCACTAATTTCTTAAATGGTACTTTCATGTTCAAGGTATAAATCGGAATCCCCAATTTTTGCGCCACCCGCCGCGCGTCGGCATAGGCCTCAAACGAACAACATTTATTCAGGGCTGGCCCTTGTCCTTCCTCCGGCGCCGACCAAAATCGCATAAAAATACCGACAACGTCAAATCCTTGTTTTACGAGAAGCGCAGCCGCGACCGAAGAATCAACCCCGCCCGACATGGCTACTATAACTTTTTTGACTTTCTTAACCATAATTACCCAATTTTATAATAAATTCATCTGTTTGTAAATAAAAAAGCGACGGCGTTGCTGGCCATCGCGAAAACTATTTTCCCCACGGTTCGGGCGCGACCTCAAACATCTCTTCGGGAAACGACCTGTGCCGGCCACCCGCGAGAATGGTAATAAAGGTCGCCACGACTTCTTTCGCCCGAAGTTCACAGCGCAAACTATGTCCGTCATCAAGCAAACCGCCTCCTTCGCTGCCACACGTACAGCGGGGGGCCACTTTGTCTTCTTTCACTCTCATAACAAGAAACGGCCCCGCACTAAGGCCATAGTTTTCCGCGTTTCGCGGATCCCTCCAGCGGACAAATTTCCCCTCGCAGATTTCATCATCTTCAAACATCGCTATTCCCTCCTCCGAAGAATTTTATATTAAAAAATTGATTTTGTCAACCACGTCCGAAGTAAAGGTTAAATATTGTACTTAGTAAACAATTAAACTCTGCCTATCCATTGCTCCGCTGAACACGCAAAATACCTGGACTTCGGATATGGTCAACCCCGTAGTGAAATTTCGGATCTCCGCCCGAAGGCGGAATAAAATATTTTAATTTTAGAAAATTTTTAGTTAAAAATATTACTCACCACTTGGCTAAACCTTATTTTATCATTCCGAAATTCTACTACGGGGCAAGTCGCCTTTTCTCATCGAGTAAACGCAGCCGCAATAATTCTGTCTGTATAAATTAAGCCGGCGCGATTCTTCATGCGTCTTTTCCTGCCCGCCTCTTTTTTTAAAATCTTCTGGTAAAAATTTGAGACCGAACTGATTTGCCCATTTTTCTCCCAACGGATTTATAACCGCCGCTTTTTTATTTCTCCCGACAGTCAAAGTTGAGGCAAAATATTCGAAACCGTGCTCTTTGGCGTATTTAGCCGTTTCTCCAAGGCGTAAATCAAAGCACATCTCGCAGCGCTCGGCTCCCTCCGGGTCGTGCTCGTGTCCGTGCATCAAGGTAAGCCACTCCTTCGGCTGGTAGTTCCCCTCAATTAATCCAGCACCTGCCTCGCGCGCCGCCTGCCGCGCCGCTTCGAGCCTCCTCTTATATTCTTCGTCCGGGTGGATATTAGAATTTAAAAAATACAGCGTCACGTCAAACCTTTCCGAGAGTTTCCTTGGTATCCAGGCCCCGCAGACGCCACAGCAAATATGAAGTAATAATTTTGGTTTTTCCGGATTCATAGCAAGCCTATCCTACCATACAAAAACAAGCCTTTCAAGGGCTTGCTTTTTATTCTTTAACTTTCTGATCATCTGTCCTCGGCGGACGGTTTTGCCCATTTTTAACTTTCTTTTTCGTCTGCCGCTCTTTTTCTCTTTCCGTTTTCAAACAATCTTTGCAATAAACCGGACGGTTTGGATCGGGATTAAAGGAAACTCGGTCCGGTTTGCCGCAGGCTGAACATTTTATTTCATAAGGAAAAAGTTCTTCGCGCGTTTTTTTATTCTGTCCATCGGCCGATGGCGCGGACGGCGCCTTGGGCGCGGACAGCGCGACGGGCGGAGCGGACGGCTTTGGTTTTTCGATTTCTTTAAACGGCGCCGGCGGCAAGATTGACCTGGTTGCCATCTCTCCGTCGAGGACCGGCTCTTTTTTAGATTCTTCTTTTTTAACTTCTTCTTTTAATTCTACCTTAACATCGACTTTTTGCGTTGGACGGATAACAACCGGCGCCGGACGGACAACCACGACCGGCTGGACAATTTCCTTTTTCGGTCCGGCCTCTTCCAAATATTTTAAGAAATCAACCGCCTGAACCTTGGCGCCTTCAAGAATCGCCTCTCTCGCGGCAATTGCCCGCGCCTCGAGTTCGGCCCCGGATATTTCATGACTTTCCATGTCCGTTCTTTTTTCTATCAATTCTCCTGCTGTCTTTTTTTGTTCTCTAATGGATTTTTTAATTTCTGCCTCGAGTTCTTCGTCGGATTTTTCCTCCTCGCCGGCAACCTGCATTCCGCTCCAACGGGCGATTTTTTCTTCAACAATTTCCCGCGGCTTAGCATATCTTTCCCGAGAAACTCTAACCACTTTATCCTTATTCCCAGTCGGACCAGTTATCGGAGGCAGCCCTATCGCGGAGAATGGCGACGAGGCCACGCCGTTAATCATTAGCTTCAAGTACATGTCGTATTTTGTAAGATTGACCAGATCTTCAGCTGTGAATGTCGGAGCGAATTCTTTTTCCAAAACTTCGGCATCGGCCGCGCCAACCCTGAAAGAAACGATTGTCCCAACGTTTCCAAAAACTGCGGCCGCAACTTCTTCGGCCAGCTGTTCGATATATTGGTGGGCCAGAATCAAATTTAGACGATATTTCCTGGCCTCGGATAAGATATTGGCAAAACTCAGCGTGGCAAAATTCTGAAATTCATCAACATAAAGATAAAAATCTTTTCTCTCCTGTTCCGGTACGTCAACCCGTCCCATGGCCGCTAATTGCAGTCTCGTCACGAGCATGCCTCCAAGAAGGGCGCTCGCGTCTTCGCCTATTCTTCCCTTGGCCAAATTCATTATAAAAATTTTCCGGTTATCCATGATCTCGCGCATGTCGATCGTTGACTTAACCTGACCTACGATATTTCTGATGATGGAGGCTGATAAAAACTGTCCGACCTTGTTTTGGATAGGAGCGATGGCTTCGGTGGCAAACCGCTCGTTATATTTTGCAAATTCATCCACCCAAAAAGCCTTAATCACCGGATCGCGGACTTTGGCGACGACTTTCTTGCGATAATCCCTGTCAGCCAGCATTCTATTTATGCCGAGCATTGTCGAACCGGGATAATCGAGAAGGGCGAGAATCGTATTGTTTAAAATATATTCCATTCTGGCCGACCAAAGGTCTTGCCAAATTTTCTTAAAAACGCTCATCATGCCAGAAGCAACCAGATGTTTATATTTTGGATCAATCGATTCCAAAATATTGAACGCGATTGGCCAATCTAGATCGGCTGGATTGAAATAAATAACGTCGTTCAGTCGGTTCGCCGGAATAAAATCAAGAATTTTTTCCGCCAAATCGCCGTGCGGATCGACTACGCCGACGCCGTGTCCGGCCCTAATGTCGGAAATAATAAAATTTTCGAGCATGGTAGACTTGCCCATGCCGGTTTTACCGATAATATAAACATGCCGGCGCCGGTCGTCGGTTTTAATACCAAAACGTTTCCGCTCACCGCGGAAATTGGTTTCGGCAAAAAGTGCTATTTCCTCCTCAGGCATTGAAGTATTTTATAAAAAATATTAGAGATTGCGGTTTTACGCGACCGGCAAATCCGGGGGCGTTTCTTCTTTTTCCTTAGGTTCTTTTTCCACCGCAGACATCGGTTTCATAAAACTCGGCTGTTCGAGCGGCAGATTGACTGGCGGCACGCCGCGCTTACTCTCAACCGTTTTAACCGGCGGCGCTTTAATCCAGGCCGCCGGGAAGTGCCACAAAGTCGCCAGTTCTTCGATATTCAAAACAGTGCCCGTTCCCATCCCTCTCCAGTTACTCCGCCCTTTGTAAGCACTCAAAATTTTATTTTGTTTCCACTCAACTCTCTTTTTGGTTAAAATATAATGCGCTGAAGTTCCGACTTTCTTGAATTCCGGCTTGAGGGACTGTCCGTCCAAAGTATTGAGTTGTTTTATGGCTCCGATCATCGGATGAGCGCCGCGGGTTTTTTTGAAAATTTCCTTCCTGGCAAGGTAAATCATTCTTATTTTGGTCTTAAAGCCAATTTTAGAAATTTTGTTTTCGATTTCTTCGACCAAAATTTTCGTGCCTGGGGAAAGATACTGCATTAATGACGCCTCTTTCTTTTCTTCTTTCTTCTTGACCGCCTCTTCGCCGCCGAAAATTTGCTGCAAAGCCGGAGCGGTTACTTCTCCGGGAATATCAAAAGCTTTATCCACCCAGGTTTTTTTGGCTTCAACCTTGGCGCCGATTAATTTCTTGACTAATTTTACCCCCTTCTCCGTCCATTCTTTCTGGCCGATTGGTGTAATAATTATCTGAAACCAAATCTGCTCGCCTTTGCCCATTCGAGACATGCTTTCAAGCATGGCTGCCAGCGGATCCTTAAATTCTTTAGTTGCCGCGTCTTCAAAATCATGATAAGTGCGAAGCGGATAGGCATCTTCTTTCTTTACCTTAACCCACTCGGTGCCAAACATTTCCCATTCCGGGTCAGGAAATTTTTTGGGAGCGAATTGAGTATAATCAACAACTTCGGTAATTTCCGCGTCCGGATATTGGGCGTAAATCGCCGCCTCAACCAAGTCGCGGTATTTATCGCGGGTCCGGATTACAAATTGGATATAACCTTCGATACTGACAATTTCCAGGCTAAAATAATCCTGCGTTTTGCCTTCCCAATATTTTTCCCAAAGAGTATCGGTTCCGTGCGCTCCGTCCAGATGGGCAAAGATATTTTCCACGGCGCGAGGAGACTGTCCCGGCTCTTCAAGCGAAGTTTTTGGAATATCCACCGCTAAAAAAACAAACCGACGCGTGGACCCGTAAATGGCCTGACGCCAATTTTTCCAAATTGCCCAGGAGCCAACGAGAAAAACCCATAAAACTATTATCCATCCCCCGTCGGCAAAAAGACGCCACATTATCGCAAGCGGCGACATGCTGCCAAGGCTATCAAAATAACTAAAATCAATAGTGACCATAAAAATCGCTAATATCACTACAAAGACATACGTTTATATTATAACACAAAAAACCGCAATAAGGAATAAACAAAAAAATAAATAAAAAAGCGGATCTCTCCCGATCCGCCGTCTTTGCTGTCTTTTTTGTCCCGCACCTAGTTATTCTTAAGCGTGGGCAAAACGTAGCTTGCGACCTCCTTCAGACCGCTGACACGATTCACGGCCCGCTTCAGGAGCGTCAGGTGAACGAACGGGTTCACGGCGACTCTTATCTCCGGCCCCTGTGAAACAGTGATTGTTTCACCGGCTTTTGCCGTGAAATATTCGCCGTCGAGCGTGAAGGGAATTTCCTCTCGCGGCTCGATTACGGTCAGGCTCACCGGCCGGTTGAAGTACCGAGGGTCGTTGTCCGGCACTGTCCCGGTGACTATCCGTGGAAATTTCCTTGCCACCTCATGGTAGTCGATGGCGTAAGCCAGAGAGAAGGACTGGTTCGGCGCGCAGGTTCCTTTGTAGGGCTTGATTGAGAAAATCAATTCCTCGAGAGCATCGCGGATCACGACAATGAACCGCTCGCCCTGGAGAATTTCCCCGTCAACCGTTACCTTGACCCTGATCTGGCCGAAGAGATCAGTGAAGAACTTCGGCCGTCCGGAAAGCGCGGCGGCCAACGCCCCGGCTCCAAAAAGTCCGGCAATGGCCGGAGTTGTCTTGAAGAGCGAATACTTCTGCATGATGCGAACCGGAGCCCCGGCCATGAAAGTAACGGCGTAGTAGCATTCCTTGCCCCATTCCACTTTGAGCAGTGGAAGCGGCAGGTATGGCAGGCGCTTACCCTCAAAAAGCTCAAGGGCAATCATGGCGTTCTCGGCTGGCGTGCCGTTCCAAAGTGCCCAACGCGGCAGGCGCTTCATTGTCCCACCGCCGACAGGCACAATGATCGGCATTTTCGGCTTTGGCTTGCCCCTGCGCCGCTTGCGCCGGATAAGGCTGTTCAGAATCTGAAGCAATGTTCCGTTCCCGCCGTAAACCAAGAGAAGCAGCGTCTCGTCATCGAAGTTCGCGATGACGGGATCGAGCTCTTCAATCTCCGAGAGGGCATACGTTCTGATGCCCGCCTCGAGGCTCCACCGGTCCAGCTCCGACCATTGTTCAAAACGCCAGCCGGCTCGCCGATTAGCGCAAAGCACGGCGTACGGCCTTCTACCCTTTGGCATCTTCATTCTCCTTTGGCTCGCCGTAGCTTCTTCGCCCACCGTAGCTTTATGCGAAGGTGGATAGCACAGGCAGCCTTCCCCCATCATTTCATACTGCAACGGCCATAAAAAAAATGCAACCTCGGCTTAGTAGAGCTTGCCTAAAATCTAAAAACAAAAATTTATTTAAAGCGCGCCAATCTCTTCTAGGGCATTTTTAAAAGTTTTCACCGCTCTTTTGGCCGTGCCGTGGTCCAAAGAAAAAGTCGCTTCATGAACCAACTGGTTCCGCAAAAGATGCGCCCACCATACCTTGCGCAGCCGCCTAAATTTGTAACTCGCAAACCTGATTCTTTGTCCCATGTCATTACCCGACATGGACATTGATTTCAAAACGAAATCCAAAAGTTTGTCCGCTTCCATCACCGCCAACTTGTAATTCATTTCGCCGGGCTGCCCGAGCATTGCCTCAATCTCCTGCCATCTTCTTCCAATCCCCTTTTTATCGAGATGATATTCTCTGCTTTTAAAAAATACCTCAACTGCTTTATACGCTCTGTAGATAAAAAAAATAAAAATGAGAACGGCGACAATAATAGCAACCGTCTTTAGAAGCGTAACAACATTAAATTGAAGCGTGATATCCATGTTATTTTTTTCTCATCCACCTGACCCTAGCCGGTGCGTCTTCGTCGGACCAGATAATTTCCAATTTTCCGCCTTTGAAAGCGCTTGCAATCTGCTTACCGATGGAAACGGCTAATTGGTTTTCCGTGGTGGTGATTCGCATTTTTTTGCCAAAATCCTCAATCTTGATAATTTGGTCTTCTGGATCGCGAAGCGTGGCGCGTGCTCCGACATTTTTGGTCAGATTCAAAATTTCACTTTTTTCTTCAGGAACCAAATTTTCCAAAATCAATTCCCCTTCCCAGCCGGTTTTATTTTTGCCTCCGACAATCCATTTGCACTCGGCGCACAACTCTTTGATAATTTCTTTTTTTAGCAATGACTTCGCGTAAATTTTCGCAAAATCGGGAACAGTGTGCCAATGATTATCAAGATAAACCGCCCCGCAGCGGGAACACTGCCTAATCGCTTTTTTCTTTTTTACTTCCATCTCGTACCAACTCGGCGCGATGCGCGGCGTGTGGCCGGCTCCAATCTTATCTTTTTTTGATCTTTTGGGAGTATACGGATTATTTATCTTTTTTTTATTTGAACTTGCTGTTTTTTTCATATTTTCAAATTAATTTAGCGGCTTGGAATATTTTTTCTTCGTTAAACCACGGCGCTATAATTTGCAAGCCAACCGGCAATTTGCCGACCTCGCCGCAGGGAACTGAAATAGCCGGAACGCCGGCGACATTAGCCGAAACCGTGTAAATATCTGCCAGATACATGGTCAGCGGATCGTCTATTTTCTCCCCGATTTTGAAAGCGGTTGTCGGCGCGGTTGGAGTAATAAGGCAATCAACCTCGTGGAAAACTTTTTCAAAATCCTGCCGAATCAATGTCCGCATTTTTTGCGCCTGCAAATAATAGGCGTCATAATAACCGGCCGATAAGGCATAAGTTCCAAGCATAATTCGGCGCTTGGCTTCGTCGCCAAAACCTTCGGCCCGCGTTTTTAAATAATTTTCCAACAATGTTTTTGATTTCTGTGTACTGTAGCCGTATCTTACTCCGTCGTAGCGCGCGAGATTTGAAGAAACCTCGGCCGGCATAATCAAGTAATAAACCGCCAGCGAATATTCCGTATGCGGCAAACTTACTTCCTGAACTTTTATCCCGGCATCTTTAAGTTTCGCTACCGCTTCCCTGATTTTTTTCTCCACTTTTCCGTCCAACCCTTCGGCAAAATATTCTTTTGGCAAACCTACTGTTAAGTTTTTAGTTTTTGGTTGCAGTTTTGAGTTTTGAGTTTTGAGTTTTGAGTTATCGATGGTGGTAGAGTCCATCACGTCATGGCCAGCAATGGCGTCAAAAATAATCTGTGCGTCGTCAACATTTTTCGTAATCGGTCCGATCTGATCTAAACTTGAAGCCATAGCCATCAAACCATAACGGGAAACCGTGCCATAAGTCGGTTTCATGCCGACGACTCCGCAAAAAGACGCTGGTTCGCGGACCGAACCTCCGGTATCCGATCCCAACGCATAAATGCACATATTGGCGGCGACTGCCGCGGCCGAACCGCCGGAAGATCCGCCGGAAACGCGTGCCGGATCGCGCGGATTCTTTGTCGGGCCAAAATAAGAATTTTCCGTTGATCCGCCCATGGCAAACTCGTCCAGATTTGTTTTTCCCAAAATTATTGCCCCGGCATTTTTTAATTTTTCAATCACTGTGGCGTCGTATGGCGCGACATAATTTTCCAAAATTTTTGACGCCGCCGTAGCGCGGATATCTTTGACCAAAATATTATCCTTGATCGCCGCGGGAATTCCTTCCAATATTCCGATCTTCCCGCCAGAGGCAATTTTTTTATCAACCGCTTTTGCCGCCGCGAGCGCTTCCTTTTCCGTTACAGTAATAAAAACATTGAGCTTTTTATTAAGCTTTTTTATTTCAGCCAAACAGGCCTCAGTTAGTTCAACTGAAGAAAACTCTTTTTTTACTAACCCATTGTGGGCTTGTTGAATGGTTAGTTTGTTTAATTCCATAAATACTTTCATTGCGAGCCCGAGCACAGTGAGGGCGCGGCAATCTCATTCGTTGTTGGGAGATTGCTTCGTCGCTTTGCTCCTCGCAATGACAAAAAATTATTCAAATACAGCTTTCACTTTTACCAAATTACCAACGCTCTCCGGCGCGGCGGTAACCAATTTTTTCATGGTTTCCTCGTCGCATCTTTTAACCTCGTCTGGCCGGGTGACATTTTGAAGTCCCGTCACTTGCGCCGTAGACAAAACTTTGCTCAAGTCCACTTTTTTTAATTTTTCCACATAACCCAAAATGGAAGAAAGCTGGGTAGCAAATTTCTCCTTTTCTTTTTCAGTCAATTCCAACCGCGCCAAGGCGGCAATGTGTTCAACTTCTTGTTTGGTGAGTTTCATAATGTCTTATTCCCTGAGCGAAGTGGAGTCTCGTGCCGAAGGCAGATCCGCCTCCGGCGGAGAAGGGCCTTCAACGGGCTCAGGCCATAACAATTAAATTATTATAACAAAATCCCGTCCCAATGTCATCCTCCGGCTTGACCGGAGGATCCAGATCCTATTTCTGGATTCCCATTTTCATAGGAATGACAATTGAAAGAAAATAAACTCCCACGCTTATCCCGTAAGTGTGGGAGTAAAAAAAGACCCCCGAACTTCATGCCGAAGCACAAAATTCAAGGGTCAGAAGGGCCAAAAGGACCGAGGACCGAAAACGCGGCCGAAAGGGCCGAATTACCGAGTGACCAAGGTTCCTACTTGCGGCGGAGGAGACGAACGCCGCCATCCCAGTCGTCCGAGAGCCAGTTCCAGAACTGGTACCAGCCGTCGTCGTCCCAGTAGAGGCACGCGACGTTCTCGCGGTCGTCCGGAGGCCGCATGTCCGGGAAGACGAAGGTGGCCTTGCTGCGGAGGGCGGGCGGGATCTCGCCCCGGTGGGCGAGGAGGAACTCG
>CAYZNO010000021.1:0-10736 GCA_964479685.1 uncultured Gammaproteobacteria bacterium | reverse complement strand
CTGTTTATTTTTTATTTTAGGCATTGGGATAGTCTCATATCTGCAATTGCCTCTTTGGGCCGCATTTGGGATATTTATAGTCGGATGCGGTTTTTTGTTTGTTGGCTGGCCCGCCGTCGCTAAAGATTCGGCGGGCGAGGCCGCTTCCTTAGTAGCCAATCGTAAAAGAATTTTCATTATCATCGGTTTGGGAGGAATTTTTTTATTTTTTGGAATGCTGCGTTTTACGGCCAGTACACCGGTGGCAGACAAAAATCAAATTAATTTTTACAATGGCGAGGAAAGAACTTTTGTCGGTATCATATCCGCCGAACCGGACACACGGGATAGTGGCGTGAAACTAAAAGTGAAAAGTGAAAGGATGAGAAATCCCTCTCTAACTCTCCCTTTAAAAAAGGGAGAGAACTTGGATTGGCGGAAAGTTAATGGCAATGTTTTAGTGAATGTGAGATTATATCCGGTTTTTCATTATGGCGATGAATTGGAAATAAAATGCGAATTGCAAAAACCAGAACCGATTCTGGAATTTGCTTATGATAAATATCTAGCCAAAGAAAATATTTATTCATTGTGTTATTGGCCAGAGATAAAATTGCTGGCAAGCGGGCGAGGTAACAAAGTAATAGCCGCGATTTTATTTATTAAAGAAAAGTTAATTTATACTGTTAATCGTATTCTGCCCGAACCGCAGGCGGCGTTTCTGGGAGGCTTGCTTTACGGAGCGCGCCGCGGCATTCCAAAAGATTTGATGGAAAAATTTAATATCACCGGCACGACGCACATCATCGCCATTTCAGGCTATAATATTACAATTTTGGCGGCCCTGTTGATGAGGATTACAATAATAATCGGAATTGCCAGAAAAAAATCTTTTTGGATTTCACTTTTCGGAATAATTTTTTTCGTGATTTTAACCGGCGCTTCAGCCTCGGTTGTCCGCGCCGCCCTGATGGGCTGTCTTGTTCTTCTGGCGAGTCAGACGGGACGAGCGAGTAAAATTACGAACGCCCTGGTATTTGCCGCCGCAGCCATGCTATTTTTAAATCCGAAGATTTTGGCGTTTGATGTTGGATTTCAATTATCTTTTGCCGCCACCGCTGGGCTTATTTTTCTCACGCCAGTTCTTGAAAAGTATTTTAATAGATGGCCATCATTATCCGGCGTTAAGGAGTCTTTAATTACCACTCTGTCCGCGATTATCATGACTTTCCCCCTGATTTTATATAATTTTGGAAGAATTTCTTTTATCGCGCCATTGGCCAATCTTTTGATTTTGCCCGCGATTCCCTTGACTATGGCTTTGGGCTCCATCGCCGTATTGGGCGGACTGATTTATGTCGGGCTGGGTCAGGTTCTGGCTTGGTTGGCGTGGCTTTTTTTAAGTTATATAATAAAGGGGGTGAAAATTTTAGCTAAGATACCTTGGGCTTCGGTACAAATCGGCAAAATTCATTGGATCTTGCTCGTTGTGGCGTATTTAATAATAGGCAGTTTTGTTTGGTACCAGCGAAATAAAAATTGGAAAATTAGGGAAAACAAAATTTAGAATAAAAAAATGGAGCAAATCTTTCGATCTGCTCCTCGCGACGTTAGTTCTGTGTTTTACGGACGAGTTGGGCAGACGGTCGGGCAGGCGCGGATTCGACAAAGATTGTCGATATCAGCTTTTGTCGGCTCATCCGACCGAAACTCAGCCGGCGCCGCGTCAGTGCCCATGATTGATGGCTCGCGGTCATTGTGCCGCAAGCCCAGGGCATGGCCAAATTCGTGGATGGCCCACCCTCTCAACATACCGAGGTGGGCGATGAACACCGGGTCTGCCAGGGCTTCCGCGTCGGTGTTGCAGTGCAGAAGGGTGCCGTCTCTGTCGTAAAAACAGATTTGGCCGTCCACGGCGCGCAGCCAGGCTGCTCGTCGGAGAAGGATGTCTCCAACATAGTAGCCGCTGAAGCCGCCTTCGTCCTCCAGGTAGGAGTCAATGTCTGGCGTGCTGTCGGTTCTGGAAAAGGGATAGACGACGTATTTGCCGTCGTACATTTTTTCCCTGGTCCAGCCGCCGTCGTGAGGCTCTTGACCACGGTATTCGAAGAGGTGCAGGCAGGTAAGGTTTTCCCAGGCCTCTGCCGCCTCGCGAATCGTCTCTGCTTCGGGTCCGCTCCAAGCCGTGGAAAGATGGTAGGCGAAGTAGCCGGATTGTCTTGGTTGGTACTCTTCTTCGTCTGTCTCATCGGCTAGGCAGCCGAAAAGCATCATTGCCATTGCGGCAAAGATCACCTTCATTAAAACCCTCCTGTGAACAGCATTTGAACGCTGTTCAACAAATAACTATAGCACAGTTTTAGTCTTTTGTCAATTCTTGTATGTTCAATTATTTTTCTAAAAAATTTTTTTTGCAATTGGCCGGTTTGTTTTTCGTGATCGTTTTTTTGGTGGGTATTTCTTTTTTTCAGTTTTTCAAGGAGAGTAGCGTTCTGGAGGTAAATTTTTTTGACGTTGGCCAGGGAGACGCGATTTTGATTAAGACGCCGGAGCGTCAGAGAATTCTAATTGATGGCGGTCCGAGTAACAGCGTTGTTGCAAAGATCGGAGAGAATTTGCCTTTTTATGATAAAAATATTGATCTTATTATTTTAACTCATCCGCACGCTGATCATTTAACTGGCTTAATTGAGGTTTTGAAAAGATATAAAGTGAAAAAAGTTTTATCAACAGGGGTTTTACACACCACCGGCGAATACATTGCCTGGTTAGAAGAAATTAAGAAACAAGATATTCCAATGGAAATCGCCAGGATTGGTCAGACGCTGGATTTCGGCGGAGGCGTTAGAATGGAAATTTTGTATCCGGAGGAAAATTTAGTTGAGAAATCGGTTGAAAGTTTGAATAACACTTCAATAGTCTGCAAATTAATTTTTGGTCAAACTTCTTTTTTGTTCACGGGAGACGCTGAAATAGAAGTAGAGGAGGATTTGCTGGCCGGTGATATTAATCTTGTCGCAGATGTACTAAAAGTTGGTCATCACGGCAGTAAAAGTTCCACCAGCCAGGAATTTCTGGATAAAGTGAACCCAAAAATTGCCGTGATTTCCGTTGGGGCAAAAAATAATTTTGGTCACCCGAGAAAACTGACGCTGCAACGTCTGTAAAACATCGGAGCAGAAATTTTTAGGACTGATCTGGGCGGAGATATTAAAATCAAAAGCGACGGCGACAGTCTGGAAATCGTGAATTAAGTTATGCGCGGTTTGATTTTTGACATTCTTCCCGCTTTTGCTATTATATTTAAATTGCTTATAAATTTATAAAGTTACAAAAAGTATGGATCATCCCAAAAAAGAACGGACACTTGTAATTATAAAGCCCGATGGAGTACAAAGAACCTTGATTGGCGAAATCATCAGGCGGTATGAAAGAACGGGCCTCAAATTGACTGCGCTTAAAATGGTTATTCCCGACGAAGGAATGGTAGAAAAACATTACACAGTCGATCCGGGCTGGATCAGAAAGGTCGGAGAAAAATCGATCGTTTCTTATCAGAATAAAGGCCTTGAGGCGCCATATAAAAATCCTGAAGATTGCGGCAGGGCGGTTTTAGGCCGGCTTAAAAAATATCTGACAACCGGACCGGTTGTCGCCATGATTTGGCAGGGTAACAAAGCGGTCGGCGTTGTCCGAAAAATTACCGGCGGGACGGAACCCCTGGCTTCGGACGTTGGCACAATCCGCGGCGACCTTACGGTTGATTCCTACGATATGAGCGACCTAGACGATCGGGCAATTAGGAATTTGATTCATGCTTCGGGCAGTGTGGAAGAGGCAGAAAAAGAAATTACCATTTGGTTCCGGCCGGAAGAAATTTTGAAGTACAATTTAGTATTGGAAAAAATGCTTTACGATGTCAATATTGACGGAATAAAAGAATAATTCTTGACGATTGCAAAGGAAGTGATATACTTTTAATGTATGAAGGTATCGATGAGAAAATATTTTACCCTTTACTTTTTTACTCCGATTTGTCGGAATGGTTTTTAGTGTAAAATAATTGATTAAAACCACTCCGGCAAAAACCGGAGCGGTTTTTTAGTTTGGGGTCTGGGGAAAGAATTTTTTCCCGAGCCTCTAAATTAAAAACTAAAACGGAAGGAGGAGAGTGATGAGCGGAAAAGAAAAATGGCCGGTTGAACTGCGGGCCGACCGCCTGGCGCGCGAGGCGCGGGAAAGGCGGCAGAGCAGGTATGAGCTGACTCGTGAGCAGGAAATAGATCTTCTGGCCAGAGTTTTTGCCGAATCAGTCGGTCATGATCTCGGTTTCCTCTGTATATTGCCTGCCTCGGCTGACAAAGGCGAGCCCATGGACGATGCGAAGCCCGCGGTAAAATCGGAAAAGGAAAAGAGCGATCCGCCGTCCCTCAAGCCAGAGGAGATGGCCGGGTGGGGCAAAGTTACCGGACACGGCTGCTAGCCGCAAATGAAACATACGCGTCAAAGGAGGAAAACGCGTAAAACAAAAAAGAGAGACAGGGCCCGATGCAGTTGCATTGGGCCCGCTTTTTATTTATACTAAAAGAATTCCTTCGCGGCTTTGGTCGGGGTGTAGTCTAACGGTAGGACGCACCCTTGGGGTGGGTGTAGCCCGGGTTCAATTCCCGGCACCCCGACTAAGGCCACGATGGAAATTAAAATAATTTTAAATAATTCAAAATTTATGACTGGACAAAACATCGAGAGAACCGGATGCTGTGAACCGTTCAATCCGGAGCCGTGGCAGGACAAAGAAATTAGGTGGGAGAATAAATTATTCGTCAAAGATCACGTGACGAGTTTCTTGCATATTCCGTTGAATATGGGGAAGAAGATTATTAAAAACATGGCCTTGATTGAAAAGGCCGGAGCGAATGGCGAGCAATTGATGCTCACAGACGAAAAGTCGCTCTGGGGTTCGGACATTTATATCGATGTCGTGCACGAAGTGCCGGACGCCAAGATGGCGACTCTTTCAGGCACATTTTTGACTAAAGTTTTCGAGGGCCCGTATCAGAACGCAGGGAAGTGGGCCAAGGAAATGGTAGATTATGTAAAATCAAAAAATAAAATTTTAAAGAAAATTTATTTTTCTTACACAACCTGTCCGAAATGCGCCAAGGCCTACGGAAAAAATTACGTTGTCCTTTTCGCGCAGGTTGAATAAAAATTTTATGAAAAAAATTTTAACTTACGCTGGTATTACAGTTGTGATTTTCGCGGTGGGGATTATTGCTGGCTGGTGGGGGACAAAAAAAAATATCGCCGAGCCGGAAGTTACGAGCCAGGTAATTTTGTCGGCTCTCCGCGACCGCGGCTTTTTGGTTACTCAGACCAATGTTTTTAACGAGGCAATAACTATCACGAGCGACTCGGAAAGTTTTTGGCGTAAACTTCTTTGGGGACAGGCGATAAAGGCTTATGGTATAGTCGAAGTAAACCTCGGAGTCGATTTGGCGGAAATCAGTGAGAGCGACGTGCAAATCGGCCAGACTACGGTTCGGGTGGCAATTCCGTCAGCCAGAGTTTTTAATACCCGTTTAGTCGGAGACATCAGCCTCGAGAATAAACAGGGAATTTTAAAAAGAATTTTTGAAAATGATGACGGATACAATTCGGCCATGCTCACGATGATCAAGCGGGCCGAAGCGAGCGCCGCCGAACCGGAAAACATGGCCACTGCCAATGCCAAAGCGCAGGAAGAGATAAGGAGATTGGTCGGTTATGTTGCCAAAGATAAAAATGTTGACGTTGTAATAAAAGAGCAATAAGACGATAATCAAAACCGCCCCACGTAAACGCGGGGCGGTTTTTTTGTTTGGTTTATTTATGCTATAATTAAGCAATCAAATCATAATTTTAAACTATGGAAAAAATTAAATCAATCCGGGCGAGAGAAATTTTGGACTCGCGGGGAAATCCAACAATCGAAGTGGAATTAAAAGTTGCAGACGGCGTTGGCGTGGCCTCGGTGCCAAGTGGTGCGTCAACCGGCGTGTATGAGGCCTTAGAACTTCGTGACGGCGACAAAAAAAGATATGGCGGAAAAGGAGTTTTGAGGGCGGTGCGAAATATCAATGAAACAATTTTTTCTGCCATCGTCGGTAAAGATTTCGACCAGCGGAGTTTGGATAATTTTTTAATAAAATTGGACGGGACAAAAAATAAATCGCGGCTCGGAGCGAACGCGATTTTAGGAGTGTCTCTGGCTTTCGCCCGGGCGAGCGCGGCGGCAGGCGGCGTTGAGCTTTACCAATATCTTGGCAAAACGGCTGGCAACGGGAAATTCGGACTGCCCGTGCCGATGATGAACATTGTAAACGGCGGCAAACACGCCGACAGCGGCCTTGATCCGCAAGAATATATGATCATGCCCGTGAAATTTTCCAATTTCCACGAACGCTTGCGCGCCGGTTCGGAAATTTTCCACACCCTGAAAGAAATTTTGAAAAAGAAAGGTTACCAGACCGGAGTGGGCGACGAAGGCGGGTTTGCTCCGCGATTGCCGTCAAACGAAAAGGCCTTGGATTTAATCGTGGAGGCGATCGGCAAAGCCGGCTATAAAGATAAAGTGAAAATCGGGATGGATGTGGCGGCTTCAAGTTTCTTTGAAAAAGAAATTTACAAATTAAAAATCAATGGCCGCGAGAAAAAGTTAAAAAGCGCCGACCTCTTGGCTTGGTATAAAAAATTGTTGGGAAAATATCCAATTGTCTCGGTTGAAGATCCTTTTGCCGAGGACGACTGGGGAGGATTTATAGAGATGACAAAAATTTTCGGGAAGAAAATCAGGATCGTTGGTGATGATTTGTTGGTGACGAACATCGAACGGATAAAGATGGCGGTTGATAAAAAAGCCGTAAATTCCGTTCTCATCAAACTAAACCAAATTGGCTCGCTTTCCGAAACAATTGACGCGATCCAGATGACGCAAAAACAGGGATGGGCCCCGATTGTCTCACACCGCTCTGGCGAAACCGAAGATTCTTTCATCGCCGACCTTGTCGTCGGCCTCGGTTGTCCTTACATCAAAACAGGCTCGCTTTCGCGCAGTGAAAGAATTTGCAAATACAATCGGCTGATGTGGATTGAGGATAGGTTGAAGTAACGCGTAACCAGTAACAAGTAACCAGTAAATTGTTATTGTTCGAGCGGAGTCGAGAACTTCTCGATTCTCCGCCAGAGGTGGATCACTCGAAGAATAAAATATAAAAATAGCCCCGCCGGAATGGCGGGGTTTTTGTATTTGACACTAATCGTCGGGGGGGGTACTATATAATAAGAGGGAAATTTAAAATTATTTTTTCAAACTTATGTCAGAAAAAGAAATACCAAAGATGGAGGTGCCTGCTGTGGGCGATACTTCTCCGAGAGAGACGGAGAAATTCGATGTACTACCAGACTTGCGTGACCTGGTCTTTGACCTAAGGATAGCGACGGGACAAAAGGGCTATTTAGATTTCGGTACAGGCAGCGTCAAGGCTGGGTCAGCGGAAGCAGTGGAGACAGCCAAGAAATTTTTTTTGATGCCTTAAAAGAAGCGCGAGAGCAAGGAATAAGTAGGCATCGCCTTAGGAGACAACTTGTGGAAACGGAGCAGGGTTATTTTGAGTGGCTTAAAGAAAATAGCCGTCTTTTTAAGGAGGACCAGTCTTCGGATTTAATCGATTGGCTATTAGTTGATGAAATTAAAAAAAAGACAGAAATAACTCACAAGTTTTTGTCAGAAGATGAAACAACATTTAGCGAGAGCGAAAAACACAAATTGAAATTGGAGCAAAATTCGAAAACATGCATAAATGAGTTTGGAGAATGGTTTCATTGGCAGAGGCAGTCGGAAATGTTACCGCACGACGCCCATCTCAGAAGCGAGGCGTGGTGGAGGAGAGCATCTTTGCATCAGAAATTCAGTAATTTTGGGTGGGAAATTAGAAATAAAAAAGATCAGGAGGTCGTGATAAAGTCACTACGCAGGGGGTTGATTTCCCTGATGAAGGATGCGATAGGTGCTATAGGCAGAAGAGGGGAAGGACAAATAGTCAGCGGGGAAGGTGGAGATAAAGTTCTTAGTTATTTGAATTTTATAAAACAATATAATATCGTAGTGTTGGATAAAAACGAAGAAGCTGAAATAGATAGAGTGTTAAGAAAAGCGATGTTCGGAAGAACAACGATGAATGAACTACTGGCGGATAGGAATGAAGCTTTCTCCCGGGGGATCGAATGGTCCTGGGTGTCAGAATCGGATTGGCGCGATTTAATAGATAAATTGAACGGAAAAGAGTAGAAAAAGAAACAAAATTTATTTGTAAAACTCCGCCCTAAATGGCGGAGTTTGGTTTTATGAGATATAATTTATTAAGGAATGATTTTAATTGTTCTTTCAGAACCACCCCTAACCCCTCCTTGGAAAGGAGGGGACAAGATGTTTTACCTTGTCTTGCTTCTTGTTTTCAAACAATTGGTGCAGATTTTCGTCTTTTTACCGTCAAGCCTTTTGTTCTGCAAATTCAAATAAAGTCGTCTCTTGGTTTTAATGTTGGAGTGGCTTCTCGAAGCGGAACTTAGCGGACCCTTGCCGCAAATGTCGCAACGTCTTGACATAGAAATTATTTTATAACTAATAGTTAGTATTTTTAGATTAACAAAGATAAATTGAAGTGTCAATAAAATATGCTTATTGGTCTGCTTTTTTCCGCACAGGGTCTTTTTCTGGCCATTTTCTTGGCTCTCGTAATTTCCATTACTTTCCACGAATTTTTTCACGTTTTGGTGGCCCGGCTCTTGGGCGACCGGACCGGGGAGCGGATGGGGCGGCTGACTTTGAACCCGCTGGTCCACTTGGATCCCTGGGGAACTTTAGCGATTTTGTTTATTGGTTTTGGTTGGGGAAATCCTGCGCCGTTTAATCCGTATA
The DNA here is from genome assembly GCA_964479685.1 of uncultured Gammaproteobacteria bacterium. Lineage (GTDB taxonomy): Bacteria > Patescibacteriota > Patescibacteriia > XYB2-FULL-38-15 > XYB2-FULL-38-15 > JBGSRW01. Next base: position 1,798 of record CAYZNO010000021.1, on the reverse strand, counting down.
ACCTAAAAAACCAGAAATATGGGCCGACGTTTGTCGCGCTTGCTGGACCGGCATCTAATTTATTTTTGATTATTGTTTTTGGATTAATTTTAAAATTTGTTTACCCGTTTTTGGGACCGATGAATTATTTGGCGATTTTTTTGGCGGCCCTCGTCGGTTTTAACGGCGTTCTGATGATTTTTAATCTTTTGCCCATTCCGCCGCTCGATGGGTCATATCTTTTACACCTCGCGGTTGATCGCCGTTGGCCCAATATTAGCCGGTTTATGGATGTTTATGGTCCGCAGATTTTGCTTGGTTTAGTGTTTATTAGCTGGGTTTCCAACATTTCGCTTTTCAGCTATATTATTGATCCAATTTTGTCTTTGATAGACCGGATTTTGGGCTTGCCAGATTTGTTTTAAAAGTGGTAAAATATCAGGATAAAAAATAAATTTTAAATTTATGAGAGAAGGATTTTCGACGGGGGAGGTAGGACAATTTTCTCCGGAAATTTCTAGGGCAGAGATTGGGGATATAAAAGAACCACCGTTGGGTGGAGATGTCGCGGCGGACGATGTCGCGGAAATGTTTGAAAAATTTGAAGAAATTGCCAAGGCGCAGAACGAAGCTAATAAAAAATTGGCTGAATATGCCGAGCGCGAGCCGATAATTAAGCAAGTTTTGGAAACGCCGCAGTCGCGTGACAAGCATGCCGAAGGGCCAAGAGTGGTTGACCATTACCGGGAAATTTTGACTTCGCTGGCTCTGATGCGGGATGGACAGCTTGATTTTGAGACAATGAGGGATGCGCTCAATCTACCGGAGGAGGCGAGAGATCAATGGGATAAAATAGTTAAAGTTGTTAAGGAGCATCCAAAATTGTTTGAGGCAATTGTTATGGCCCACGATCTTGGCAAGGCTGAAACGGTCGGTTTTGTATCCGCCAAACCAGAATTAGAATTTCCAGATAAAAAAACCGCTCTTCTCTTAAGGAAGATGACGCAACTCAGACGGCGAAGAGGCCGGAGCGGCTGGCAAAGTACCGCGAACTTTTTGATTCTTTTTCCGCGACGCATCCGGAACTTTCCGATGATGGGCTAGCGCAATCTTTCCAGAACGAATATGGGATTTCCATTACTTATTACGGCCACGCCGAAAAAGCGACAACGAATCCGGAAAATCGAGTGGTAATAGACCGGATGGCGGAAAATTTAGGATTGACTGAAGAAGAAAAGAGTTTGCTGACCTTCGCGGTGGAACAGCACATGAATCCGTTGACTAAATTTGATAAGGCCGGTGAAGCAAAAGATTTTGAATTTTTTCTAAAAAAGGCCGAGGAAGCGAAAGTCAACCCGGAGAAAGCGATGCGGATTCTTGAAGCGATAGTGCTTTTGGACGGCGTACTCGGGACCAGAAAAGCTGATCTTAACAATCCAGAATCGCTTGTCTTAAATGGTGTGCCTTTGCGTAAGTTTTTGGAAGCGGAGCAGAAATATCCGACTTACCGAGCCGAGCAGGAGGCAAAAGCCCGCGAAGCGGAAAGATCCAGAAAAATTAAAGAAGCGCTCGCCAAAGCCGGACTAGGGGCCAATGATTTACAGCAACTTTTGGGTATGAAACCGGGCAAGGAGTTCGGTATGATGATGAAAAATATTGAAAGAGCCGCAATTGAAGGAACGCCGCTTGAAGGAGTGCCGGAAGATAAAAAGGCAGAGGTGGAAAAAAGGCTTGCCGCGGCAAGAGAAGAGATTGCAAAATCGTCTTAATTTTGTTAAATTTAGAGAAGTTAACAATTAACTTTCAAAGCTATGTCACC
>CAYZNO010000020.1:0-10884 GCA_964479685.1 uncultured Gammaproteobacteria bacterium | reverse complement strand
GGTCGTGTAAAGCCATGCCGAGCCACTTTGAAGAAAATGTTGACTGGTTAAAAAATTGCCAAACTCCCAAGCCGGCCTGAATCAAGGCCGAAACAACAAAAGTCCAGACCAATTTAATTACGTCAAATTTTCCGATTCGCAAAATTAAAAATAATCCAACGCCCTCAAAAAGCCGCAACCACGCTTGTAAAGCAACGCTTCTTGAGCCAGACCAAAAAATAGAGACAAAAGAGTATATTAAGAAAACAAGATAACAAGATAGCAATATAACATTTTCGGATTTTGGATTTTGGATTTTATTTGAAATTTGAATTTTGGATTTCAGATTTTTAATTCTACCCGTGATCCGCCAAACAATAGCCATAACAAATATTGCCCAAAGCAAAATTTCTGTGGCGTAAATGCTTATTGTCCCATATTCCCAATATCCGTTTAAATTCCCCTCGCCTAAAATCAGCCGGGTTTGCCCTGGTAATAAAAAAATAAAAAGATAAAGCCCGTATTCAATAATTTTCTCCAGAATTTTCATAATTATTTTTCTAACTCACTAATCTTTTCAAGCCATCTTTCTCTGTATTCGGCGCGCCGGTCGTTAACGTGAAATTTCAGCATTGAATCGCGGACAATGACCCTGAAATCTTTGTTAGCCATTTTCCTGATTTCTTTTGGCATAGCGCGCATCTGCACGAAACGAAAGAAATTATCTCCGATCCCCAGCGCGGCCAGGACCCATTGACGGCGGCCAAGTTGTCTTGCCGAGGACGGCTCGTTGGAAAAAAAATTCGGTAAATATTTTTTGACCCAAGAATTGTCCTCAATAAATTTTTGATAGACACCTCCGGCATCGTAAATCGGATAAACTTGGGAAACCCAATAAATCAAGTAAATATCCGGGACAGGCAGGGAAATTTTTTCCAAATTCATATTTTTTTCATCAACGAAAAAACTCAGACAAATTTTATTTTTTGATTTATTTTTGCTGGGACGGAGCCCAAATAGTTTAAGAAAACTAGTGGCCCAAAAACGGGTTACCCATATTTTCCCCGGCCGGACGACAATAAATAAATCAATGTCACTTCCTTCGCTGGCGTTGCTCCAGGCCAAATTATTACAAACCGCGATCATTCTGACACCCGGTAACCGCCGAAGAAAACGGGCGACTCTTAAGGCTTTTTTAAATTTTTTTTCCGCTAAATTGTAGCGTGCCTGACGGGAATCAACGATATTTTCCCTGCCCCGCAAAAAATAAAATCCCCGTCGCGAGACGACAAGAGATTTTATAGACTCATTTTTTTCTAAAAATTCTCCCACCGTGGAAAGGCCGCAATTTTGCCCCGAATCCCCTAGTTGAAACATCCACTTCCACGTTTCAATCTCGGTCAGGGGGTAATCAAAAATATCAAAGTAGGAAATAGTCGCGAGAATCGATTTTTCCAAATTATTCTCCATCTGTTTTAAAACTTAGCCTACTGCTTGTGAGAGCGGGAACATCTTTACCGGCACCGGCCGCCATCATCACTCTTTCCGTCTCCTGAACGGCACCGTTTTCTACAACCATTTTTGCCTTATCGACGGAAATCACCTGGCTCCTCCCGACAACAAGTTCGCCAGTCGCTTCTCTTAACAACTTACCTATCAGATTCCGGCTTCTTACAATATACCTTTCAATGGTATGGGTTTCGCCATCAATTTCAAAATCTTTAATTTTACCTAAAACTAAACCATCTTTTGTTTCGACCAACAAGCCGATCAAATTTTTTCCCTCGATAAACATAAATATTTTAATTTTGCTGAACCACAACAGAAGAATTTTTCTGTCTATTTTTTCTGAAGTAAAGATGTTGCTGGCCAACCGTAAGAAGTGTAGTCAGAAACCAATAAAAAGTCAGGCCGCCTGGCAGACTCGCGCCAATTAAAACCGTGATTGCCGGCATAAAATAGAGCATCTGCTTATTCATCATTGAAGCCATGCCTTCGTCTTTGGCGCCAGGTTTATCCGCCACACTTTTAGGCGGCGTATTCCTAGGCATCATTTTTGCCTGCCAGAATTGGGCTGCTCCGGCGAGCACGGCTAAAATCAAATTTGGTTTTGACAAATCGAGAAAACCTGCTGAAACGGCATTAATGTATCCCGGGTTCGCCACAAAAGAATACAAATTTTCCAACCCCTGCGAACTCAACCCCTTGATGAAAACTTGATAAACCGCGATCAAAAACGGCAACTGAATCAAAACCGGCAGACAGGAAGAAAGCGGGTTGACCTTGTTCTCCTTATACAAATTCATCATCTCCCGGCTCATGGCTTCTTTATTATCTTTATATTTTGTTTTCATCTCCTCGATTTTCGGCTGTAATTCGGCCAAAGCTTTCTGCGCTTTGAGAGCCTGAAGAGAAAACGGATAAAGAATGAGTTTAATCAGGACTGTGAGAAGAAGAATAGCCAAACCAATGTCGTGACCCGGAAGAATATCGTAAAACCAAACCAACAGATTGAAAAGCGGCTGATATAGAATAGTATTAAAAGCCCAAATCATTCTTTTTCCCCTCCTTCCTCTTTCTTGGCTTCGCCTGGCGGCTCTGTTTTTTCAGTCTCTCCGGATTTGGTTTCCTGACTATCATCCTCAGCTGTTTCCAATGCCGTTTCATCTATCGCCGTTTCGCCGTCTTCGCCCTGGATGTTAATTTTCCAGCCGGTCAATTTCGCCGCTAAACGAACATTTTGCCCGCCTCGCCCGATTGCCAGAGACAGTTGATCAGCCTTTACCTGAACGATCGCGTTTTTTTCTTCTTCGTTCGTTTCTATGCCCGAAATCTTAGCGGGAGAAAGAGCGTTAGTAATTAACTTTTTTATATCGTCACTCCATTCAATAATGTCAATCTTCTCTCCGGCCAATTCGTTGATGATAGTCTGTATACGTGTTCCTCGCTGGCCGATGCAGGAACCTATCGGATCTATATTTTCATCTTCTGTTGAAACCGCCACCTTTGAACGCGAACCAGCTTCTCTGGCAATAGCCCTGATCTTTACCACTTCGTTGGCTACCTCAGGGATTTCGAAAGTAAAAAGTTTGCGTAAAATCTCCGGGTGCGCCCTCGAAACTATCACCTGCGGCCCCTTGGTCGTCATGGTCACTTCCTTAAGATAAAATTTCATTCTTGTCCCAGGATTGTATTTTTCCCTTTCAATCTGTTCTTCAATGGGCAAAAGAGCCGTCACGTGGCCTAAATCAACCAACACCAACTTTCCCTCCCAACGCTGGACAACTCCTTGTAAAATTTCCCCTTCCTTGCCTTTGAACTCGTTATACATTGTGTCTCTTTCAGCCTCTCTTAATTTTTGAATGATTACCTGTTTAGCAGTTTGAGCGGCCATTCTGCCAAAGGCTCCCGGAACCTCAAGCTCAGTTTTTATCACTTCTTCAAGAGCAGCATCTTTTTTGATGGATTTGGCCGCGGTAAAACCGATGTGCAATTTTGGATTAAATTTCAACTCCTCCTCTCCTTCCACTGCTGTCTCGGCCTTTTCTTCTTTATCCTTTTTCTCTTCCACGATTCCTTCTTTGGCTCTTTTCTCTCTTTCTAATCTTTCTTCCTCGTATTTTTCCGCCAATTCGTCAGCAACCACGATTTTAATATCAAAAACCCTAAAGTCGCCTGTCTCCGGGTTAAATTCAACCTTAATATTTTGGTTCTTTGTGCCAAAATCTTTGCGGTAAGCCGCGGCAAGGGCTGCCTCAATCGTTTCAATAACCGACTCGGGCTGAATGTTTTTTTCATCGCAAATTTGCTTGATTGCCTGGTATATTGGTGAAGCCATAATTAATCTTTAATTCTTATAAAATTAACTAGTCCGCAAAGAACTAGTTACATTTTTATCATATCATTGTTTTTAAAATCTGGCAAGTCCTACCAGCCAACCACGTCTTTTTCATGACGAAGCTCAAGCACGCCGCCGTTTTCGTCAAGCTCTATGCCAACAGAATCTATACGATAGTTAGCTTCGCTCAAGCAATGAACCGCCAAATAATTCTCAGCAGTCAAGGCTAATTTATGCTGTTTTCTTATGTCGATCGCCTCTTCCGGAAAACCAAACAGGCGGTTGGTTCTCGTTTTTACTTCAACAAAAACCAACATATCTCTTTCCTTAGCTACTATGTCTATCTCTCCCCCTCTCGTCCGGTAATTCTGGTCAATAATTTCGTAACCTCTCTCCCTCAGATACTTGCAGGCCAGTTTTTCTCCCAGAATACCTATTTCTTTTTTATTGCCAAACATTCTAATAAGACAAATATTTTTCAAAACGTTTTTTCTGCTCAAGTTCTTTCTTTTCTTCCGGCATTCTTTTAACTATGTGATAAACAATAAACACCGCCCATATCAAAAACCCGGCAAACCAAACCAAAAACCAAAAATGAGCCCCCAAAAGATAAATCTGCTCATAACTCAAGAAGAGAAGCGCAAGACCCATGAATGCCATCGTTGAAAGCATCTTGTAAAACTTTTTAAAAATCTTAGCAAGTGGAGGATTTTGCTTTTTAGTTTTCGCTAAAAAATTTAACACTAAAGCTACCACTAAAATAGCGACAAAGCAGCCACCTACAATTAAAACAGTTTTTTCTCCCAAGGAGGACGGCCTTAAACTGAACCAAAAACTTGCCTCAAATAATCTTCCAAAATTTAACATATTTTTGTTTTTCTTTTATTTAATAAAAATTATTCCGTAATGATAAGGTCCGGCCTTAAATTCCTTTATCTCTTTCAGATTATTTTTCCCGGCCATTTCACGAACCATGTCTTTACTGAGACGCATGGCAGGAGGAGGACCAAGCGGCGCCTCGCCCTGACCCCACTCGACTATTAATATCTTGCCGCCGGGCTTGACCAAACGGACCGCCTCACGTAAAACCTCTTCTCTTTTTTTAATCTGGAAAAGAGTGTTAACAAGAAAAGCCATATCAAGGCTTTCAGAACTTATTTTTGTTGCTCCATAAATTTCCAAATTTGACCAGACGGTTTCTACGTTTCTAACTTCTTCCATTTTAGCCCTGCTTTTTACCGCCTCAAGAACTGATTTCAAAAGATCAACGGCATAAACAACGCCTTTTTCGCCCGTTATCTTTCCTGCAGGGATAACAAAATGACCGGCAGCTCCGCATCCTAAATCAGCAACCCTCATTTCGGCGGCAAGACCGGCCTCTTCGAGAATATAAAAAGGATCAAGAAGGATGTTACCGCCAGAAATTTTTAAAGTACCTAAATTTTTTCCGTTTGACATACATTTACTAAATTAAAAATTATCTTCGGAAAAGCGGCCCAAATATAGCGAACAGTAGGCCTTCGATCATGCCGGTCATAACCATCAAAGATATTAAAATAGTTATCATGCCGAGTAATTTATAAAAAACTCTCGTCCCCCCTTCGGAACCAAGATGAATTTCTGCCCAATTTATCCGGCCGAAAAAAGACAAAAACCATTCAGATCTCATAACCATGACAGAACCTATTATTATGCCAACTATGCCAGCAATTATTCTTAAAATCATATTTTATTTTAAAATCATGGACGCTGTAGGATTTGAACCTACGACCCCTTAAGTGTAAATGAATTGCTCTTACGCTGTGCTAAGAGTCATCATGCCCAGGAGAGGACTCGAACCTCCAATCCCGTGAGGGAACATGCACCTCAAGCATGCGCGTATACCAATTCCGCCACCTGGGCAAACCTTAATGGCTTATTTTTATCACAATACTTAAATTTTGCCAACCGTGTCTTATCCCGCCCAACTGATAGCCTGGACCGGGCAATTTTCTATCGCTTTTTCTATGCCCTCTTTATTCGCTTTGTAATCAACACCTTCTATAACCGTTGATTTGCCGTCATCGAGTTTAAAAACTTCCGGACAAAGCGATTGGCAGGCGCCGCAGCCGATGCATAAATCCCTGTCTACTTTTGGCATCATATTTTTTAATTTATTTTTTAAAATATTCGATTCTTGCCAACGATAATTTTTAATTTTTTTGGAACAATTTTTATTTCTACTGGAGTAACAATAGTTTTCAAGCCATCCACAAGGATTTCTGCCTCCGCGCCGCTTTCCAAAAATAATCTTTTAACCGGAAAAAAACTTTCCTTTTCTTTTTCACTGTTTTTCCTCCTAAAAACAGAACCGCCTGCCTGCCTTACCCTTGCTTCGAGATAGCCGTCGCGCGGATCAGCCTTAACGCCGAGAGCCGGTAAATTATATATTTCGACACGCTGATTAACAGACGGCTTAACGCAATAATCCCCAACACATCTGAAACTTACCTCCCCAGACATCGCCTTTACGTTGGACAGAAAATATTGTTCATTTATCTTTCCTAGATCTATCACCTGTGTTAAGCGATTTGCAAGACAGTCACATCCCGCCTCGCCTTCCCCTATCCCCAGAATCCCCGAAATTTCTTTTTGCGGACCGACCGGAATGAGCCCGACAGTCACGTCAGCATCGCCGATTCCGTTTATCAGTCGATTTAACGTTGATTCGTTGCCGACCGCGACAACTGTTTTAACTCCTTTTTTTACGCCTTCGGCAACGAGCTCTCTTGGATCTTTAAAGAGGTTCAATCTTTCCACTTTCCCCTGCAGTCCCAAGTCGGCAAGCCGACCTTCCACCATTGTCATTGTTTTATTGTACTTTTCTTCAGAGAGAAAAAAATCGTAAAAATATTGGTACATAAAACAGCAGGGCGATTTCTGTGATCGAAAAAACTTTATTTTTTATTAATTTTCTTAAAATTTAATCCGTTTACTCCCTGATCTCCGGAAAGCGGCAACTGCGCTGTCTCTTGGCACATCGAACATTTTCCGTTTAAAACGGCGCCGGCCGCCATAATTAAAGTTTTGGCTTCTACGTCGCCAAAAATTCTTGAAGTGTCAGAAAGTTCAAGTTTGCCGTTAACCTTAACGTTGCCTTTGACTTCTCCCGAAACGAAAGCGTTGGCGGCGATGATATTGGCTGAAATTTTCGCGGCACTGCCAACTTTTAAATCTTTATCGGTTTTAATAGTGCCGTACACCGCGCCTTCAACGGTTACGTTGCCTTTACTCGCGAAGTCTCCTTCAACCTTGACCGATGGCCCGATGATTGTTTCGACTTCACCTTCCTTGGCGTAAAGATCTTTAAACATAGTATTATTTTAAAAAAATTATTCTTTAATTTTAGCATCTGATATGCGACGGTCAACTCGTCTGAAATCCGCTACTTTTTAACTGGCAAAGAAAATCCGAACTCACTCCCCTTGCCGGCTCCCTCACTCTTAATCCAAATATTTCCTCCGTGACCCTCGATAAATTTCTTACAAATATACAATCCGATTCCCAGGCCGCCGGTCGCGGCATAAGAACTCTGCCCCCTGGTAAATTTTTGAAAAAGTTTGGTCTGCTCTTCCGGAGAAATCCCGAGGCCGGTATCCTTGACGCTGCAAAATAAATTCCCGTTTTTACTTTTGAGAGAAACCGTGATGCCGCCGCGCTCGGTATATTTGATCGCATTATCTATGAGATTCGAAATTACTTCTTTTATTTTTGCCTGATCAACGCTAGTTTTCGGCAAGGAGGCCGGCAAATTAGCGGTCAACTTCAGACCCTTATCTTTCGCCTTATCTTGGAAATTATCTACTAACTCTCTAGTAAGCCCGGAAATATCTATGGGTTCAAAGCGGTATTCCAATCTTCCACTCTCGATTCTTGAAACATTCAAAAGATCGTTGACCAAAGTTATCAGTCTTTCATTACTGGAGTAAACCTTATCCAAGACTTCTTTTCTTTTCTTTTCTATCTTTCCGTAATCGCCGGATAAAATCATTGAAAGATAACCCTTATTTATTGAAAGAGGCGTCCGAAGTTGATGCGAGGCGATGGAAATAAATTCACTTTTTGCCTGGCTTAACATTTCCAGGGCCTGGTTGGCTTTCTGCAGTTCGGCTGCCATCCGCTGCATTTCCTCCCTCCTTTTCACTTCGTCGGTCACTGACCGAATCAAGAGAAGCCCGAGTCCAGCAACAACAAAAGCCAGTATGGAACGGGTCACGATTTCCGCGATCGAACGCGAAGTAAAAATTTCAGTAACCAGGAAAAAAAGCACAAACCCTACAATGATTTCTGTGCGGATAACCTTAGCGCCAAGAAGATGATGTTTTGTTACGGCATAGGCCAGAAGAAAAGGAAAAAATAAACCGGAAACATAAGAAAAAGGATAACGTATGTCAAGGCCGTAAGCGGTAAGATACGCTGTTCCGCCGACAAACATCACGATACAAAAAGACAACACCACGTAAATCGCCTGCTTTTTAAATTCGGGATCATTACTCTTCCGATAAGCCCGCCAGATATTGATAACGAACATCTGGACCCCCCAATAGAAAAAAACCAGAAAGATATGATGAAAAATTTGAGCCTTGGTGTGGACGCCCCAACTGTACTCGTAAATTCCGTCAACAAAATACGGCGTCCGGCTGATTAAGAGAAAAAATATCGAACCGACGTAGGTGAAGACCAGAAGTTTTTTCTGCCCCTTATTGCCGGTGAAAACCAAACTGAAATGATGCATCAGGGCCGGCATCATGGAAACACCAATGTAAACGAATCTGTCCCACCAAATGGCCGCTTCCGTGTCGTAACGATTAAAAAACATCATGAAGGTTCCCAGGAGCCAGAAAACCATGGCGCCGCAGAAAGCGAAAAAAAGTTGATTCAGCCTTGAACGTGTATTGTCGACAAAAACGAACCAACCAAGTATTGAAACGAAAATGGCGCAGACTAAGGGCAAAATTGTTCCGATATTCAGCATATTTCCTCCTAAAAATTATTAACTAATTATAACAGGAAAAAAAGAGGGAGGCAAACCGCGCTGGATTGCCTCCCGAAGACCAGAATTCTGACTACTGCCTCCTGATGAACTTCCTGATTTCCTTGTCGGAAACCGGGAACGGCTGATGCACGACGCCGAGGTGGCATCCCTGATTGAGAAGCGTTCTGGCGTACCCGGGGTTGACCGGTTCGATCCGGTGGTGGATGTCCGCCCGCTTTGCGGCAATCATGCAGCCGATCATGCAGCCGTAGACGACCGGCCCGTCTTTCGTTTCGCCGAGGCCCAAGCGCACTCCGACGCCTTGGGACGCCGCGGACTTGGGCAGAACGCCGCAGCCGACCGGCAGAACAAGATGACTTCCATCTCGGAAAGCCACGGCCGGCGGGATACAGGCGTCAAGCACGATTGTTCGGGGAGCGAGATGCTCGGCCCGGAGCGGCGCGCTGGGCGCCGAATGAGCCACGTAGACCAGCCGGCACTTCTGCTCGGCCAGAGCGCGGAATCTGGTGTCAATCACGATCTCAAGTTTCCGTCCGCCGCGCTTGGCTTCGGCCAGAAGATCGGACCGGAGCTTCATGACGCGCTCGTCGACGGCCGTGACGATGAAGAGGAACTTCCTGACGTCCTCGGCTAGAAGCCGGATGAATCCGGCTCCCATGATTCCGACCGCGCCGATCACTCCGACCGTCCCGGCAGAAAGATCGAAACCGAACTCCCGGAGATGCCAGGCTGCCTCGGCGGCAAGCCCGGTCGACATGTCATCGCCATGGTCGAGCCGCAAGACGAGTTCCTTGGCCTTCGGCAGCAGTTCTTTACCGCCGCGAGCCACCGAAGCGACGAGCGAGCCGAGTCCGATGTCGGTCGCGCCGTCCATCTCCTTGGCCCGCTCCATGGCAGCGAGAATGTCGGCGACCGATTCGGCTCGGTTCTTGATGAAGGCGAACGGATCGCGGTTGATGAGTCGGATGATGAACTTGACGTCGTCCATCACCGTAGCTTCGGCCCACTTGAATGAACCGTACTCATCCATCTCCCAGCGCATCTCGTCCGTGATCTGCGCCTGCTGGACTTCGGTATTGTGCGGCTCTTCGCGGAGCTGCGAGAGAAAAACCACGCACCGCTCCGCAGGGAGTCCGTGCACATGTGGCCTCAACTTGGCGCCAGAATCCTCCATTGTTTCCTCCGTTTCTTTACTTTCCTGCCGAAATCGTGCGCCAACCAAAGGCACACTGGAGCGCGATAAAACATTTTTATCGCGCTCCAGTGCACCCCCCCCTTGCTTTTATATCACATTTTATCCGGCGCGGCGATACCGAGCAGATCCAAGCCTTTAGCCAAAACAATTTTCACGGCCGAAAGAAGCGCCAGTCTCGCGGCAACTATTTCACGGCCGGCGCCGAGCACCCGGACGTCGCGGTAAAAATCGCTAAAAATTTTTGCCAAACTGTAAAGATAATCGGCTAAAATTGCCGGGTTATACAAAGCCGAGGCCTGCTTTATGACTTCCGGAAACTTACCGAGCTCGAGCGACAAACTATATTCCCATTTTTCTTTCAATTTGTCAAGACTTGAAACATTAATCTTCTTAACGCCAACTTTTTTCAAAATAGAACAAACTCTAGCGTGAGTGTATTGTAAATATGCAGCAGTAAACCCATCAAAACTCAAAGCTCGATTAACATCGAAAGTAATCTTCTGTTCTTTCCCGACTTTTACCATTTCAAATTTTATTGCGCCAACCACTATTTTTTCTGCTACCTCCTTGACTTTTTTCTTACTCCACCCGACATGCCTTTTTTTAGTCTCGCTCATTGCCCGGGCTATCGCCTCTTCCCATAAACTTTCATAAGTTATAACGTTACCGGTTCTGGAAGACATCATGCCAGATGGCAATTTAACAAATTCATAACCAAGGTGTATCATCTCCTGCCTATAGCCAAGAAGTTCTAAAATTTTAAATAACTGCCTGAAATAAAGGCTCTGGCGGACATCAACAACATAAATAGATTTATCCAATTTATATTTTTCAAAT
>CAYZNO010000019.1:0-11085 GCA_964479685.1 uncultured Gammaproteobacteria bacterium | reverse complement strand
TATAACAATCAGGAAAAGGATCGGTTCAATAAAATAAGCCTTCCATATGCCGGCCGCCTCGCGGATATTCGGCGAAATAGCGAGGGAAATCGTGGCAAAAATCAGCCAGGCTAAAGCGAGCCAAAACCAATTATTTTTTTTTGGCTTCCCGAGATAGCAAATTATTTCTCTTCTCTGCCGGACCACCCAAACAAAAAAAAGAAGCAAAATCATTGTTTCGAGCAAAGTGAACGGAATCGGACCGATAGAAAATCTTATAAGATATGACGGCAAAAAAGCAGCCAAGAGCGCAATAGCCCAGGCTGGTTTTATCCAGACCAAATAAGCAAAAAAACAAGCGAACAGAATTAATAAAAAAAATTGTAGCATAATTTATTCCCGTCCTATTTTTATAATTTCAGTGATAGTTTCCCTGCTGTAGCCCCGGAAAAGGTAAAGCGCGATAAAATAGACCGCCGCCCCGAGACAGACAAGAAGAAAAAGATTTATCGGCAAAAGCAGGTAAATTACTCCGGACATCAGAAGAGATGCGGCAACTGATTTTAGAAAAATTTTCCCCGAAGGGGTAATTTTTGTTGTTTTCCAAACAACAAAAAATGTCAGAAGCGCGATGGCCCCCTCGGAAAAAACTGTGATCCAGGCGGCGGCCCAATAAGTGTATTTGGGGATAAGGGCAATGTAACTTGCAAGAGAAATAGCGGCAATGGCAGCGTATCCCCATATCATCAGCCGTTGTTTTTTTATCGCAACAATAATATGGCCGAAAAGAGTACCGAGGAAAATCACTCCAGCACCTAGAATCAAAATTTTTAAAATAGTCCCTGATAGAGCAAAATCATCGCCAGCGACAACCCGCATCAGTCGTTCACCAAGAAAAAATGTCCCGAAAATTGCCGGTACGATTATTATCACTAAAAAATCAAAAGATTTTTGCATTACTCTTTTGAATCTTTCAAGGTTTCTCTCCGCCCAGGTGGCGGTGAGAGCCGGTAAAATCAGGCCGGCAAACATCATCGGAAAAGTAGTCAAAACATCAAGAACACGGTATGAGGCGCCATAAAGACCAACCGAAGACTGGGTTTGCGAGAGCGAAAGAATAATGGTATCGGCTTTAAGGTAAATCAGATTGAAAACGATGGAAAGTCCGATCGGCCAGGAGCGGCGATAGATTTCTTTCCAAATCGGCCAGTCGAAAACGAACTTGATGCAGACGTATTTAAAAGAAAAAAGAAAATTCAGCAAAAAGTTTGCGGCGCTGCCCAATACTACGGCGAGCATAATTGAAAGCAGGCCGCGGTCGGTCCAGATCGCGAAAGCGACAAAAATAATCAGGATAATCCGGCCGGCATTTTCCGCGATTGCCACCTTCCACATGGCAAGATGTTTTTGGAAGAGTCCGATCAAAACTTGGTTTAAGGCGATAAAAAGAAAAGATAAGGTCGTTACGGCTACGCCAATTTTTAGCGTGGCACTGTACGGGAAAAGTAAAACGACAAGCGGCGCCAGCCCGAGAAAGACAAGCGCCGAGAAAAATCTTAAAGTGAAAATATTACTTGTGATTTTGTTTTCATCGGCCCCTGGTTCGGAAATCATCTGAACAGTCGTAAGCGTCAGACCGAAATCAACCAGGATACCGAAAAATTGAAGGAAGGCAACGATTGTCGTGTAGCCGCCGAAGCCGTCTTGCCCGAGATAACGGGTCATCATGCCGAGAGCCACTAAACCCAAAACAGTGGACAGCACTTTGCCGGCTAATTGGTAGATCATGTTGTGGGCGACTTCGCGGGTGAGAGACATAAATCGAAGATTAGTTATTTTGATATTATTATATCATTTTGCCAAATCGGACAATAGCCGGGTAATTTATTTTGGACAGTTACGTTTTTACTTTAATCTAATCTGATTGACGAAGAGGATATTTTTTTGATATAATCTATAATAGATTAAGACAGTAATTTTATAGGAAATGCCCAAAGGAATATTTTTTCGGGAAAACAAAATAAAAATCCGCGGGCAAAGAAAAATGCCAGGTTTATTGGTTTTTGCCAGTCTGGTATTTTTTATTGCCCCTTGGCTGTTTTTTCCGCAGCCGGCTGAAGCTGCTGTTGCAGGATACACAGCAGAAAAAATTTCCCAAAGTTTTGGTAGTTTGACGATGGCTCCAGGGAAAGCCCTGACTTTTGAAGCAAGTTTCAAAAACACCGGAGCAGTTGCTTGGTATAACAATAATTCCAGATACATTTCTCTTTATGCCGATAGCGCCGGGAAAATGTTTCGTCATAAATATTGGCACACGGCCGAGCAGCCCGGGAAAATGTTAGAAACCAAAGTTTTGCCGGGGCAGACAGCCCATTTCAGGTTTGCCCTGCAGGCTCCGGAGTTGCTTGGACTACAGACAATAAAATTAAAAATGGCGGCGGAAAATTTGACCTGGATTCCAGGCGGAGTTTTGGAGATTCCGGTTAACGTTACTACAAATCCAAATGCCCAACTGCCCGCGCCGGTCAATACGACTGTCGCTACAGCCGATAATTTTCAGGCTCTGAAGTTGATTCAAAGCCATTCCTCGATTGATCTTCTGGTTGGGAATAAAATTAATTTTAATGTCGGGTTTAAAAATATCGGCAAAACCAATTGGGAGCCGTCGGGAACTAACGCGGTTAAAATTTGCGTCCCGCCGGATATTAATGTTGATGCTTATCGTGAGCCGGGCTGGCTTGATACAAATTGTCTCGCTGCGGTTTCAGCGATAACTTCGCCCGGGCAGATAGGATATTTTAATTTTTCCATGCAGGGAAACGCGCCGGGCGATTATATGGCAAGTTTCATATTGATGACTTTTGATAAATCGATCGCCGGAGGATTTGTCACGGTGCCAATTAAAATTTTAGGTTCGCCTCAGGTAGTTATTCCTCCGCAGCCAACGTTGGCCGAAGAATCAATAATCCGCGTCGGCCTTTATTCCACAAACGAGCCGGAAACAATCAAGGCTGACGGCATTTTTGACGTGAAAGACGCGAATGGCAATTTGGTTTTTTCAATTCCGGTCGGAGGGAGCGTGACAGTGACTTTTAACACGGCGGCTAAAAATTATTCGGCTTCGTATGGTGGAACCACTAAGAGCAACCTGACTTATCTGGATTTTATCGCTCAAAATAAAACTACAATTTTTGAAATTACCACTTTCCGGAATCCGCCGGCCTGGAATACTTCACTGAATGACAATAAATTCCGCGGCAACCTGGAATTCAGATATAGCGAAGGGCGCGACAAGGTTTATATGATTAACGAAGTACCGCTTGAAGCGTATATGAAAGGTTTGGCCGAATCTTCAAACAACAATCCGATCGAGTATCATAAAGCTTTGGCAATCGCCGCCCGAACCTATGCCCAATACAATATTAATATCGGAGGCAAGCATCCGGCCGGGTATTTTCATTTGAACGCCAGCGCCTACGATCAGGTTTACCGCGGTTACAATTCGGAAATCCGTTTGCCAAACTTTGTAAAAGCGGTTGAGGAAACAAGAGGAACGGTAGTCACCTATAATGGTGACATTGTGGTTACCCCTTATTTTTCCCAAAGTGACGGCCGGACGCGGGCTTGGGAAGAAGTTTGGTTTGGCTCGGGAAAACCGTGGCTCGTCTCAAGGCCTGATCCGAATTGCGCCGGGATGTCTCTTTTTGGCCACGGCGTCGGGCTTTCGGCCCGCGGGGCGCGGGGCATGGCTCTTGCCGGCAGCACTTTCGAACAGATTTTAAAACACTATTATACCGGAGTTGAATTGAAAACAATCTATTAAATAAAATATACTGGAATAGCCTCTCTCGTGAGGCTATTTTTTTTATCTCATCTTGACTAGAATATTTTTTAGAGATAGGATACCGCAGTAAAGGGAGGATCGGGCATGAGAAATATCGTTGGTTTGCGGCAGCGGATAAGTTTCTACGAAACTATCGTGAAACAAAGGTCCGACGCGGTTCTCGTTGCCGGAAAAGACAAGAAGATAACGATCTGCAGTTCCGGCGCAGAGTCTTTGTTCGGCTGTGTGGCAAAAAAAGTGGAGGGAAAAAATCTTTTTGATTTTCTTTCGGCTTTTGATGACGCGGTGTTCTGGGAAATAGTCAAAAAGAGGCTTTTCTCGGGAGAAGCAAAAATTTCCGAGAGGCGCGTTTTCTCGAGAGAAGGCGGCGGAACGGTGCCGTTGCTTTTTTCTCTTGAAGTTGTGTGCGACGAGGATTGTTTCCAGGGCGCGATTTTCGTCGGGAAAGACGTGAGCCACGAGGTTGAGCTTGAGGCCGAGAACAAAAGAATCATTGCCAAACTCGAGCAGGAAAATCGGACTGATCCAGTAACGAGGATTCCCAACAGGCGGGCTTTTGATGAAAGGATAAACGACGAAGTTGAGCGGGCTAAGCGGTTTCACCGCTCTTTGTCTCTTCTTTTCATCGACATTGACGATTTCAAGGCAAGAGTCAATACGCCCCACGGCCACACCATCGGAGACCGGGTTCTTCAGGCCGCGGCTAGCGTCTTCGGGTCAAATACCCGCGAGACGGATTTGCTCGCCCGTTACGCCGGCGACGAATTCGCCGTTATCTTGCCGGAAACCGAAAAGAACGGCGCGATGATTCTGGCGGAGAAAATCAGATCGGCGATGGAGAAGGCGCCGATTATTCTTCGCGACAGCGGTCAGCGGCTCGTAGTGACCGTAAGCATCGGCGTTGCAAGCTTCATCCAGGGCGGCACGGTCGAGGGGTTGGTCAGGAAAGCCAGCCGAGCCGCTCTTCAGGCCAAGGCTCATGGCCGTAATCAGGTCTGGGATGCCGATCGGCGTTCTGGCCATGGCACTTTCATGATCTAAAAACAAAAACCGGCGTTCGGAAGTGAGCGCCGGATTTTTTTAAATATAAATTAAATTGTCTGGTCCAACTTAGCTGCCTGGTTGGCGTGGTATTTCCGGTCTTCTTCCATGAGTTCCATTATTTTTCTCGCCACTTCGCGGGGGTTAGGGACTTCTTGAAAATTGAACCTGCCGACCTCTCCGGCTGTCTGGACATAAACATTCCCGTAATTAATCATTGTCTGAAGAAATCCCTTGGCTTCGCCGGTGATGTCCTGGATTTTATACAAATCAAGTTCAGAAACCGTCCGGGAGAAAAGGTGTTGTTCCACGTTTATTATCCGGTCGTTGGTGACAATCCAAAAATCCAGATAATAATCAATGAAGGAAGTGAAGAAAACCAGCCAGACGGTCAGAAAATAGAGGCTGCCGAGCAGAACTATGAGGGGATAAAGAATGGTTGAAGTAAAAAGGGTAGGGAATGTTGCTTCAAAGAAAAAGAACAACCCAACTGGGATTACGAGTAGAAAAAAGAAAAGCAACGCCTGTAGGATAAAAACAATCGTATCGCGCCGAAGGAAATAAATAATTTTTTCGTAAGATTTTTGGGCAAGAAATTTTTGCAGATAAACGCTCATAGACCAGTATTAAGAGTAAAAACTGTTTCTGTCCAGTCGACGCCAGAGAGTGCCTGCCAGGTGGCAAAAATGATTATGACCGTTCCGGCAAGAAAAATATAAGTCGTAAAAAAGGCCACCGAACTTGGCGGGACAAAGCGAGCCAAATGATAAATGGAAAATATTGCTAAAACTCCGTAGAGAAAGACAAAAATCAGATAGGCAATGAGAAAAATTGAAAGAGTCATATTCTAGATAAGTTTGTCCTGAATATTTTTCGGCACAGAGAGTCCCAGATGTTTGTAGGCCGCCTCTGTCGCCGTTCGGCCGCGCGGCGTCCGGTTTAAAAATCCTAGTTGAAGAAGATATGGTTCGTAAACTTCTTCAATCGTCGCTTCTTCCTCGCCAGTCGCCGCCGAAAGGGTGTTCAAGCCGACCGGTCCGCCCTGGAATTTTTTGATAATCGCCTCGAGGATTCGCCGGTCGATCTGGTCCAAGCCGAATTGGTCAACGCCCAAAGCTCCGAGCGCCACGTCGGCCAGTTCTTTGGTAATTATACCATTTGCTTTGACTTCGGCATAATCGCGGACGCGTTTTAAGACGCGGTTAGCCACTCGGGGAGTTTTTCTTGCCCGTCCGGCTAAGAGCCCGACCGCTTCTTCATCAATTTTGATATTTAAGAGTTTGGCGCTCCGCCGGATAATTTTCCCGATATCGCTGTCTTCGTAAAAGTTCAGATGGTAGGTCGCGCCAAAACGGTCGCGCAGAGGCGAGGAAATCATGCTGACCTTGGTCGTCGCCCCGATAATTGTGAAGCGCGGCAGGTTGAGCCTGACCGTCCGGGCTCCCGGTCCTTTGCCGATAACAAGATCCAGAGCGTATTCTTCCATGGCCGGATACAAAACTTCTTCAATGACTTTATTCAAGCGGTGGATTTCGTCAATAAATAAAATATCACCTTCCCCAAGATTTGTAAGAATAGCCGCAAGGTCGCCGGCTCTTTCAACGGCCGGTCCAGAAGTAACCCGAATTTGTGAACCCATTTCATTTGAAATGACATGGGCTAAGGTGGTTTTGCCCAGGCCCGGACAACCGTAGAGCAGAACGTGTTCAATCGGTTCTTTTCTTTTTTTTGCCGCGGCAATAAAAATTTTCAGATTTTCCTTGATCTGTTCCTGGCCGATATATTCATCCAAAACCTTGGGCCTAAGCGTCATGTCAAACACTTGATCCTCGTTTTGTTTTTTTGGTTCAACCAGGCGGTTTTCTTCCATAAAAGAGAGATTATTTATTCCCCAATCTTAACTTATTTTCCTTTTTTTGGCAATAAACCCCCACGCTTATCTGTGTAAGTGTGGGGATAAAAAAATCCCACGTCAGTAGGCGTGGGAAGCGCGAGAGCGATGCTCACGCGGGAAGATTCTCTACGTGCAACCCACACGGTGTTCCCGGCAGGTTGAGACAGTGTTGTTGGAGCGGCTGCCCGGCTCTAGGGCGAAGGGGATACCACAGTACGTACAGAAGCGGTGGGTCGAGTGCTTTGGGGATGGTGCGCTTCGGCACGCGTCGCACCTGCGCCACTTGCCCCAATATTCGGGGGTGCCCTGCGGTTCGTGGCGCGTACCGCATTGGATGCAGTGCTTCGGCCGAAGAACGGTAGCGGTTTTTCGCGGCCGGTTCAGCCTTCGGTTTTCTCGCTCGATCAGCTTTTGGTTTTCTTGGTCAGTAAATTCCTTAGTGAGTCGTTTTACCGCGGATTTTGACCAATACTCGCCGTAGCTGGTTTGGACGCATTCGTGGGGTCCGAGACACTTCGAGATGTAATCGCGAAGTTTTTGGTCCACCTTTGCCCGGAAGGTTTCTCCAAGACGTACGCAGAGCCGGTGGCTGTGCCCTTCGGGTGGGCAAAACAGCAGTTTGATTTGCAGGGTGGGGCGGAAAATGGTTCCGTACAAATACCCAACGGGAATGTAATCCGTGTGGTAGCCGTCGGCAAGCGACTGTAGCTGCCAGGACGGTCCCAGTCCGAAGGGACGCACGACGCAGGGGTTGTGAATACTACTCCCCAGCTCTACGACGCTCCCTTCGCGGATATTATTTTCGGCAAGCCAATCGATAGCCGCCTTGCAGTTCGCTTCGGAAGTTGCCGGATACTTCCGCTGGACAACCCCCATCGCGATTTCGTTTGGCAAGTGGTTCAAACCGGCTTTTTCGGCCCTTTGCCGGCGCAGAGTAAAGTCGATGAGGTCAGCAAGACCAGCTCTCGAGATTCCTGCGGGGATGTCAATACCCAACTGTTCGGCAAAATGCCGCTGAGCTGCGGTCGGACTTTTGGCCATGCTTCCCTCCTGCTCAACGCCCTCTTGGGGCGTGTGAATTTTATGTTAGCACAGTATTGGAAAATTTCAAGGGTATTTGAAAAATAAAAAAATGGGGCAAAAGATTGTCCATTTTTTTATTTTTGCCAAAGCGAGGTTGGCAAGCCGCCCAGTTTCCGGGAAATCAGTTCGACAATATATTCGCGCTTGTCCTCGTAGTCAATGTAGTTTAAATCGTCGGTGGGAATTGTAAGAATTGGCGCGAGAGAAAAATTTTTCGCCCAGTCGTTGTAAAGTCGGTTTAAGTCGGAGAGATATTTCGGATCAATTTTTTGTTCAAAATCCCGGCCGCGCGAGGCGATACGTTGAATTAGCGCCGACACCGAAGCTTTGAGATAAATAATCAAATCGGGCGGCGAGAGAAGTTTTGCCGCTGTCTGGTAAATTTCCCGGTAAATTTCCCAGTCGCGTTTCACGATCGCGCCGCGTTCGTAAAGGTTTTTGGCGAACACTTCGGCGTTTTCGTAGAGACTGCGGTCTTGGATCAGGACGCCTTCCTTTTGTTCCAGGAGTTTTGAATGGTCCTGTAATCTTTTGCTTAAAAAAAATAACTGGGAATGGAAAGCCCAGCGGTTCATATCTTTGTAAAAATCGGCGAGGTAAGGATTTTCGGAGACGGGTTCAAAAAAGGCTTTGCCGCCTAAGCGCTCGGCGAGAATTTTTGTCAGCGTTGATTTGCCGGCGCCCATGTTGCCAGCCACGGCCAAAAATAATCGCATATATTTTAAAATGGTCCAGGTGGGAGTCGAACCCACACGAGCTTACGCTCACGACATTTTAAGTGTCGCGTGTATACCATTCCACCACTGGACCTAGTGCTTGCTATTTCTACCCCGATGAGTCGGTTTCAAACTGTGACAATTTGGGCAGAGAATTCGTAAATTACTTATTCTATTATCCTTACTGTTTCCGTTGATATGGTCAAGTTCAAGCGGCAGTCGTCCATCGGGAGAAATTTTTGCCCAACCGCACTCTTCGCATCTTTGAGTTTTTAGCCTAGCTTCAAATAATCTCTTTTTTAATTTGTAACTCTGGAAGTTACTGTTTTTAACTAGGATATTTTTTAATGATATTTTTGGTTGAAAAGGAAAATGCAGGCCCTTGTTCCACCCTCGCCCTTTAAAATGTTTTATGTTGATATCAAGCTCGTCCGCATATTTTTTAATCTGTTGATAATTCCCGCCCGCTTGTTTTAATTTTAGCAAACCTAAAACTTGTCTGAAGCTTGTAGATTCCTTTACAGCTTTTTTCAGTTGTGATTTTGTCCAAGATCTTTTTCTCATATGAGAATAGCATACCATTGGGTAGACGTTTTATGAAGGAACATCTATGCGTATACCATTTATACTGTTATTGTGATTTTTGATCCTAACATTTTTTACTAAACCAATCAAGCAATTTGTCTAACGTCCAAGTGTTTAAAATATCTTTTTTCTCCGCCCACCCCCGGCGCGCTTGAGCAATTCCGTATTCCATCAACTGCATTTGATTTTTGTTGTGGGCATCGGTATTAATTACTAATTTTACGCCGAGGCCGACGGCTTTTCTAATATCGGTGTCGCGAAGATCAAGCCGGTCAAAAAAAGAATTAATTTCCATGGCGACGCCAAGCTCCCTGGTGGCTTTTAAAATTTGGTCCAAATCAATGTCAAAAGCTTTCCGGCCGAAAATTATCCGGCCGGTCGGATGGGCGATTATATTGACATAAGGATTTTTTATCGCCTTGATAATCCGGGCGGTCATTTTATCTTTCGGTAAATTGAAATGATCATGTACCGCGGCAATTGTGAAGTCTAATTTGGCCAGTATTTTATCCGGGACATCGATGCTGCCGTCGGGACGGATGTTCGCCTCGGCGCTTTTTAAAATTTTAATCCCGATTTTTTTCTTGGCAAATTCAGCGTTTATTTTATCTATCTCTTTGATTTGACGGATAATTTTTTTCTCATTCATGGCATGGGCAACCCAGAGTCCGCCGGCATGATCGGAAATGGCAATGTATTCATAACCTAATTTTTTCCCGGTTAGGGCCATTTCTTCAATAGTGTTTAATCCCTCGCTCCATTTGGTGTGAAGATGTAAATCGCCGCGGATATCGCTGTAGCCGATAATATTCGGTAGGGTTCCTTTTTGGGCTGCCTCGATTTCGCCGCTGGCCGTCCTAAGTTCCGGTTCCATCCGATCCATTCCCAAAATTTTATAAACCTCTTCTTCTGTTTTTCCACCCAATCTTTTTTTTCCGCGAAAAATTCCGTACTCGTTAAGTTTCAGTCCTTTGCTGATGGCGATTTTTCTCGTTTCAATATTATGATTTTTATCGCCGGTAAAATATTGCAGGGCCGAGCCGTAATCTTCCGGCGGGAGAATCCTGACATCTGCATTAATTCCCGATTTCAGCCGGACAGTGGTCTTGGTCGGGCCCCTAGCGACGATTTCCGCGACCTCGGGCATCTGGACAAAAAACTCCATAACTTTTTCCGGATGCTGGGCGGTCATCAAAGTATCAATGTCGCCGATAGTTTCCTGGCGGCGGCGGATTGAGCCGGCGGTGCATACCTTGTCCACGCCGGGAATTTTTTTGAGGCGCGCTTCAATATCCCGGGCGAGCGGCAAAACATGGCCGAGCAAAAATCGGCCGGTATTTTTTTTATGAAATTCCAAACCTTTTAGAATTTTTTCCTGGCTTTGGGCGCCGAAGTGCGGCAGTTTGGCAATTTTGCCGGCACTCGCCGCCCGCAGGAGATCGGCCACGTTTTTTATTTTCAATTTTTTGTATAAAACCTGGATCGTTTTCGGGCCGACGCCCTCGACCGACAAGAGTTCGTCGATATCTATCGGCAAAGATCTCTTTAATTTTTTGTACAATTTCAGCTGGCCGGTTTTTAAAAGTTCTTCCATATGGAGCGCCGTATTTTTTCCAACCCCGGGAATTTTTTCCAAAGACTCGAGGCCGCCTTGTTCGTATATTTCGGAAACGTTCCGTCCGAGCGACTCCAAGATTGAGGCCACTCTTTCGTAGGCCCGCGGCTTGAACGGCACTTCATGCATTTCGTAGAGCGCCGCCATTTCCCGAAAAATTTTGGCGATATCCAAATTGGTCATGTGAGAGTTAGTTTAAGTTCAGCGTTTTTCTGCGTTTGAATCTGCGTGGTTCGGCGGAGGCGGGTAGAAGCAGATAAACGCAGAATTATACGCAGATATACGCCGAAGAGTTTTTCTGTTGGTTTATCTATTATACCAAAAAAAG
>CAYZNO010000018.1:6752-11114 GCA_964479685.1 uncultured Gammaproteobacteria bacterium | reverse complement strand
TGACCTGGTTTTCTACGGCCATACTCATAAGCCATGGGAGGAAAAAATCGGAAAAACTAGGCTCGTTAACCCAGGAACCCTATCTGGCATGTTTTACAAGGCTACTTTCGCCACCTATGACACGGACTCTGATGCTTTGGAATTAAAAATTTTAGAAAAATTAACTTAACATCGCTAATTTAAACCTATGCCAAAACGACCTTACCAACCCACCAAACTGCGCCGAAAAAGAGTGCACGGCTTCCTGAAAAGAATGTCCAAGCCGGGCGGCAGAAAAGTCCTAAAAAGGAGAATGGCCAAAGGAAGAAAACGATTGACGGTTTAAATAACTCCCCTGAAACTCGCCGCCACGCTCGTGAAATTTGTTGTTATAACGTATTTTTATGCTCCCGAAACAGCATCGCCTGAAAAAAGACGCCGATTTCCAGAAAATTTGGAAGTCAGGCCGATCTTTCTATACCAAAATTCTAGGATTTAAAGTCCAAAAAAACGGCAAAGAATTTTCCCGCTTTGGTATTGTGGTTGGCAACAAAGTTTCCAAAAAATCGACTGAAAGAAATATCTTAAAACGCCGACTCCGGGAAATTTTAGGGAAAACAATCAAAAACATTGGCCCAGGCTACGATCTCGTGATATCAGCTCTGCCGGGCGCGGCCGGAAAAAATTACCAAGATCTGGCAAACGACGTTTCGGCCGGGCTATCCGGCTTAAAACTCTTAAAGCAATGACAATTTTTACCCTAACCGCCCGCCAAACGGTTTTAAAAATTATCAGAGTTTATCAAAAAACCTTTTCTTTTGACCATGGATTTTTTGCCTTTCTTTTTCCGCATGGTTTTTGCCGATTTCATCCGACTTGTTCAGAATACGGCTACGCGGCAATAGAAAAATATGGGATTTTAAGAGGCGGGGCCAAGGCTTTTTGGCGGATTTTGCGCTGTAATCCGTTTTCAAAAGGAGGTAACGATCCGCTGATCTGAGTTTTCCACAAACCATCAACATCTTATTAACTTTTTGTCTCTTTACAGACTATTTCGCCGCTTCGTTTTCTGTGATATATTTAAAAAACGATCCGAAAAACTTCTAATTTTCCTCGTATGACTAATCAGCAACTTTGGCAGGCAGTTCTTGGCGAACTGGAATTGTCTTTATCTAAAGCCAACTTCACGACTTGGTTCAAAAACACCGCGGTGTCTTGTGTTGATGAGGAAAAAGTTTCAATCAGCGTTCCAAATACATTTACAAAAGCCTGGCTTGAAAAAAAATATCATCATTCTATTTTGAAATCACTGCAAAATTTTATCGGTCCTCATATTAAAGAAGTTATATATAAAGTTGAAATAGTAAAACCTCAAACCCAAAAAATTGAAGCGATCCCTACGCAGCCCTCCGCATTAAGCGCTTCCCCTGCATCTGTGTTACCGACATCCCCTTGTCATTCAGAAAACTCTCCAAATAAATTTGGCCTAAACCCAAAATATACTTTTTCCAATTTTATTATCGGGAAAAATAATGAACTGGCCCACGCCGCAGCCCAGGCCGTGGCCACAAATCCGGGTAAAAGCACCTATAACCCGCTTTTTATTTATGGCGGAGTTGGTCTTGGGAAAACCCATCTTATTCAGGCGATCGGCCATGCTTTGCTTGCCATCGATCCAAATAAAAAAATTCTTTATACGACGAGCGAAAAATTTACCAACGATTATGTCCAGGCGATCAAAACAAGATCGATGGATAAGTTCAAACAAACATATCGGTCCCCTGACCTTCTTTTAATCGACGATGTCCAATTCATGGCCGCCAAAGACGGAACTCAGCAGGAATTTTTCCATACTTTCAACGAACTGCACCAGTCGGATAAACAAATTGTTTTAACATCCGACCGTCCGCCCAAAGCAATCCCGGCCTTGGAGCAGAGACTGATTTCCCGTTTCGAGTGGGGGATGATTGCCGATATTTCCCAGCCTGACTACGAAACGCGGATCGCCATTTTAAAAACAAAATGTAGTGAAAAAGGCCTTGTCCTTGATGCCAACATTATCAACTACATTGCGTCAGTTATTCAAAATAATATCCGCGAACTCGAGGGAGCCTTAAACAAAATTATCGCTTACGAACAGTTCCAACACGCCGCCCCTTCCCTTGATCTTGTAAAAAGTATTCTTCTCCCCCAGGTTGCCTTGGGTAGAAAATCGACAACTCCGAAACAACTTATCGGATCGGTGGCTGAATTTTACGATTTAAAGATTGAGGAACTCTTGGGGCAAAGTCGGGAAAAAAGATTGGTATTTCCGCGCCAGATTATAATGTATTTGATGAGAGAGGAGTTACAAAGTTCTTATCCGGCGATCGGCCAAGAACTCGGCGGCCGTGACCACACAACGGCGATGCACGCTTACGAAAAAATTTCTAAAGAAATAGAAGCCAGCGATCGACTAAAACAAGAAATCGAACAAATAAAACAAAGAATTTATAATGGTTAGTATTACGGACAACCTGTGGAGAAAGGTGTGTGGGAAAAAATATCAATTGGGGATAAAAAAATCAAAAAATTATTTTCCCCGCAGCACATCCACAGACAACAAAAAAATTTCCACAAGCTTAAAATAAAAAAATCGTTTTGTTTAAAAGTCTTTCTCCCCTTATCCACAAAAAACCAAAAACCCTACCACTACTAAATAAATAAAATTTAAAAATCAAATCGTATTGTTATGAAACTTTCTTGTACACAAGAAAACCTAAACCGAGGACTTTTAATTTCTAGCCATATCGCGAGTAAAAATGTTAATCTTCCTATTTTAAACAATATTCTCTTCCGCGCCGAAGGGGGCGTGATTACTCTTCTGGCCACCAACCTGGAAATAGGAATTAAGTGTGGAATAAGAGGCAGGGCGGAAAAAGACGGCGCGATAACATTGCCGGCGAAACTTTTTTCCGACTACGTCAGCTCTTTGCCCAATGAAAAAATAGATCTGGAATTGAGAGACCAGACGCTCGAGATAAAATGTAAAAATTTTGAAACAAAAATTCGCGGAGCAGCCACGGCCGAGTTCCCCCTCATTCCCGAAGTCAG
Organism: uncultured Gammaproteobacteria bacterium; assembly: GCA_964479685.1. Lineage (GTDB taxonomy): Bacteria > Patescibacteriota > Patescibacteriia > XYB2-FULL-38-15 > XYB2-FULL-38-15 > JBGSRW01. The sequence goes on along the minus strand of CAYZNO010000018.1, from coordinate 8,042 downwards.
CAAAGACACGGCCTTCAGCGTTGATGTTGCAAAATTCAGAGAATCTGTGACCCAGGTTGTCTTTGCTACCTCAACTAGCGAAATCAGGCCGGAAATAAGCGGCATTCTGCTGCATTTCGACGGCACAGAAAAAAGAGTAACCGTGGCGGCAACCGACAGCTATCGATTGGCGGAAAAAAAGCTGGAATTGGTGGGGGGCGAGGGCGAGAATAGCCGCGAAGTGATTGTTCCCGCAAGGACAATGCAGGAAGTTCTGCGCATCCTTTCGGTTTTCCGCGAGACCGAGGACCCGGAGGCGCCCAATACTCTAAAAATATATTTAGCTGAAAACCAGATATTATTCTCGCTAAACAGCGTTGATTTAATTTCGCGCGTGATTGACGGCCAATATCCGGACTATAAACAAATTATTCCTTCGAGTTGGAAAACGAAAGCGATCTTCAACCGGAATGATTTGATTCGTGTTATTAAGACGGCCAGTCTGTTCGCCAAGCCAGGAATTTTCGACGTAGCCTTCAGTTTTAAGCCCGGCAAAGAAAAGAGTGGGGAACTTACTCTTTCTTCGGCAAATTCCCAGTTCGGGGAGAACACAGTGAGGCTTGAGGCCGAGATCGAGGGCGAGGCAAACGAAACCACTTTGAATTATAGATACCTTTTAGACGGGCTCGGGGCGATGGAGACCGAAGAAGTGGTGTTTGAAATCACGTCCGGAGAAAGCCCCTGTCTTCTCCGGCCAAAAGCCGAGGGCGCCGATTATCTCTACATCGTGATGCCGATTAAGAAATAGTAATTAGATATTAAAAAAACGCCCGCCTTTTTGTGGCGGATGTTTTTTATTTTTTCAAAATTATTTGGGTTAGAGATAATTATATTGTTTTTCGTAAAATCTTAATTTGGTGGGGGGCGAGAAAAAAGAAGCGAGCGGATTTTGCATGGCATATCGGCTTATGTGAAGTTGCGAGCCGACCTCCTGGCGAGCAATTTGGGAAACCGAAGCGCAAAACGGGGTTTCCGCATAAGCCCCGTTAGGCGTTCCGAACAAAACGAAGTGGAGTGAGAATGCAATATGGCGACGAACGAGATAGCGAGGAGAGTTAAAAAATGGTGCTAATACAATGATCTTTTTTTATTTTTTCAAATAATTGTTTCAATTTTTTGCTTATTTCGACTTTAAACTTGTGTTGTTTATCTATCGCTAGTAATTTTTTAGGTAGTTTTTGAATTTGAGATTTAACAAATTCTTTAATTTCATCTAACCTCTCTCCAGCGTGTGCCGGCCCGGCAATAAAA
>CAYZNO010000018.1:0-6742 GCA_964479685.1 uncultured Gammaproteobacteria bacterium | reverse complement strand
TTTAATTTCATCTAACTTAGGCAAGTTATAAACTACTTTACCATCTTTAATAACCTCCATCAGCAATGGTTGCCCCAAATTTTCATTTTCAATACCTATAATATCTTTACTAAAAATTCCATTTTTATCAATAACTCTGAAAACTTGTTTTTTGGCCGGATAACTTTCTTTTCTTGGAGCAAATTTTGCACAATAAGTAATTTTGTTGTCTTTTCGAAGTTCGGCCAATTTATAAACAGTTTCTAATTTCGGAGCGTCAGGAACGGCGACAGCTTCTGTCGCTATTAAAAATGCATCAGCGGGAATTTTTTTGTCACTTAGCTCTTTAATTTTATATTCATCTAAATTGCTGGCGACAGTAATTTTTACATTTTTCAAACCTGCTTCGTCAAGCATTCTTCTTGCCTGAATAGATAATTTGAGAAGGTCTCCGCTATCAATCATTATGCCATATAAATTAACGTTTTTTTGTTTCAATTCTTTAGCAACAGTTATTGTGTTTTTTACACCTTGCGTAAACTCATAAGTATCAACCATTAAACTTATTTTACCATTAAATAAATCTGACATTTTTCTCATCGCCTCTATTTCTGTTGGAAATGACTTTATTACTGCATGATAAGCAACCGTTAACGGCTGAATAGTTTCAAGGTTAAATTTTCTAGAAAATGATGGAACTGAATTTGAACCAACGGCACCAGCAATATAGGCTGCCCGCGCACATTTCATTGCCGATTCAAAGCTATCTGCTCTTAAACCAGCAACACCCAGACATAATTTTGGAGCCGCGGCGATAACTGGTCTTATAATTTTAGTTAGAAATTTTGTATTGCCTGTTACAGTATTCATTAAAAACATAGTTAAAAGATTAGCTTCAATAAGAGGGGCGGTGACTCTAATCATTGGTTCTCCCGGGAAAAATACAGTGCCTTCTTTCATAGCGCAAATTGTCCCTGTAAATTTGAAAGTTTTAAGGTACTTCGCAAAATCTTCAGTAATAATCTTGCTTTCGAGCAATGCCTGAATTTCTTCATCACTATATTGCCATTTTCTAATTTCTTCTATGATTTCTTCGAGTCCGCCAAAGAGTAGAAAATTTCGATGCGGCGGCATATCTCGAATTATTAAATCAAAGGTTGCTATTTGATCTTTCATTCCTGACTCAAACCATAAAGCAGAAGCAGAGAAAATTTGGGGCAAATCATATAGATGTAAGTCCTCTGGTAAAAAAAGATGTGTTTTAGGGATTGCGGATTTCATATTTAAAATAAATTGGTTTGAACTTAAATAGTTCTTGCATAACTGATTATTATACGAAATTTCGCCTACAGCACCGTTAGGGAAATTGAGGAACTTTTTGTTATATTGCCGTCCTTGTCGGTCGTTTGGGCGAAAATTTCATAGGTGCCGGAAGGTGGAGCCGTCTGCCATTTGAAACTGAAGGTCGATTCGGTCGGTGAGGAGAAAGTTTTTAGGAGTTCTATTTCTTCGGCGTTTTTAAAATAAAAAGAAATTTCGGCAAGATCGGCGAGATCGGGCGTCTCGGCAGTAATAGTAAGAGGAAAATTAGAAGAATAGAAATTTGCTCCGTCGCGGGGGGCAAGCCAGTTGATTTGCGGCGGCAGTTTCGGCGCCAAGAGATTGAAATTGATTTCCGCGAAATTAAAGTTGTCAATATCGTCATAGGTGGTAGCCCGCAGAGTATGAAATCCGTTACTAATTGAGTTGGGGATTAGCGCATCAAGCGAGTATGGCGGGGCAAAAACAGTTTTTAAGAGTGTTCCATCAATTGAATATTCGACCCGGGAAATTGGACCGCGCGGAGCAAAAACCGAAACCGAGGCGATAGCGTGCCGTTCATCCCAGGTCACATTGTTTTCGGGTGAGGTTAGGGAAATATCTGGTTTGTGTTCGGCCAAGTGGATATCGTCGTATTCGGTTGGCGCTTGTTTGTCTATTGTATATCCTTCTTCCTCTGCCCACTTTTGAATGGGTGCCTCCCAGTTGGCGAATTGCGGATCGTCTTCCGGGCGTTCCGGCGGCGGGCCGTTGGGATCATTTTTATTGACGTAAAAAAGAATAGTGTGGACTTCGCGGATTTTTTTTTCTTCAATATAGGTCGGCGGAGTGAACTCGGTGGCCAGTTTGCCGGAGAGTTTGTCTATTTTTACAGTTACCTCCGGCCCAATTTCTCCTTTTAACATCGGCTTGTCGCTTTCGATCGGAGCCGGGGCGGTAAAAGATTCGGCCGGAGTTCCCTCAAGCGCCTTTTTCATGTAGGCGTTCCAGATCGGCGCGGCGACATAAACTCCGTCAGAGCCGCGTTTCATTTCTTTGTTATTGTTGTTGCCGGACCAGACGCCGGTAACGAGCGATGGGGTATAGCCGATTGTCCAACCGTCGCGCCAGTCGTTCGTTGTTCCTGTTTTTGCGGCTACCGGTCGACCCGGCAAAGTCAACGGGCCATTAGAGCCGAAAACATAGGCGCGGGCCGCGTCATCGGACATAATGTTCGCGATTTGTCTGGCGTTTTGCGCCGACAAAACTTCCTTACCTTCGTCTTCTTTCCATTCTTCGAGAATTTGTCCTTTAGAATCTTCAACTTTTAAAATCGCTGTTGTTTGGTGCAGTCTTCCTTCGGTGGCGAAAACTCCAAAAGCCGCAGTATGTTCGAGGAGCTTTACTTCTCCGCCACCCAAGACTAAAGACAGACCAAAGCGGGAGCGGTCGGAAAGGGTTGTGTAGCCCATGGCCTCAGCCAGATTAAGGACATTATCAATACCGGCAAGGTATAAGGTTTTAACCGCCGGGATATTCAGCGATCCGGCCAGGGCCTGGCGCATGGAAACAGGGCCATGTTCTTTGCCATCATAATTGTGCGGCGTATAATCTTTGGTGTCGGTCTTAAAAGTGGTTACCAGATCAAAAAGCATGGTGTCAGGAGAAAATCCTTTTTGAAAAGCGGCCGCGTAGCCTATTGGCTTAAAGGACGAACCCGGTTGGCGCGGGCGGATAGTAACATTTACATTAGGTTCAAAGAGACAGTCGACGCCTGGTGTGCATCCTTCCGGCTCCGGTTCGGCGAAATAATCTTTACCTCCTGCCATGGCGAGAATTTGTCCTGTTTTTGGGTCTATTGAGATTAATGCGGAATTATGCGCCTCGTATTTTGTCGCATTTTTTTCTGCGTTTTCGGTTATTGCCTCTTCGGCAAATTTTTGTTTGTCAAAATCCAGAGTTGTGTAGACCTTTAGCCCTCCCTGGTCAACTTCTTTTTCGCCGTATTTTTGCGTCAGCAGTTCTTTGACATACATGACAAAGTGGGGAGCGACAATAGATTCTTTTTTAGTGACAATTCTCGCGAGAATATCTATGCCCTTGGCGGAATCAGCGTCTTCTTCAGATACATACCCTTCTTCGGCCATACCGTCAAGAATATATTTTTGGCGGGCAAGCAAATCGTCGGTATGGCTGCCGCGGGGCGAATAGTAGGTTGGTGCCTTGGGAATAGCGGCTAGGAGAGCTCCTTCGGCCAGATCTAATTCTTCGACTCCTTTTCCGAAAAAAGTCTGGGCTGCCGACTGGATGCCATAGGCAGTCGAACCGTAAGGAATTTCGTTAAAATACATTTTTAAAATTTGGTCTTTATTGAACTTTCTTTCAATCTGAATAGAAAGAGCCAATTCTTTAATTTTTCTGGTGTAAGTTTTTTCCGGGGAAAGTATGGCGTTTTTGACGAGTTGTTGTGTAATAGTTGACCCGCCAACCCTTGTTCCTTTGGTCAAATTGCGCCAGAGCGAGCGGATAAATCCTTTCCAGTCAAATCCGTGGTGTTCGTAAAAATCACGGTCTTCGGCTACGATAGTTGCCTGCTTGACGTGTTCGGGTATGTTGGCGAGATCGACTAGTGTCCGTTTCTGATCGCTATATATTTCGTAAAGTATATGCTGACCAGTCCGGTCATAAATTTTTGTGCTTTGAGCGACCTGGCGTTCGAGCAGTTTGTCAGGATTCGGCAAATCGCGGGAAAACCAGGCCAACGCGGCAACGCCGGCAATGCTGCCGAGAAGAACTAAAGACAAAATTACGGCAGCGCCGTAACCCAAAATCTTATTAAGATTTATTTTTTTATTGCGGCCTTGCCATCTGCCCCGGTAGCGGAGATTTTTTGCCATAAAAATTATTTTTTGGAATATTTTTAAAATTATTTTTTTAAAACGAACCGTTGGCGCGGTGTAATTTTCCGGGTGTGGTGCGGCGTCGGCCAGGCTTTTAATTCGGCGTATTTCCGGTTTTTGCTCGGCTATTTCCGGATTTTCCGCAGCAACAGACTTTTTTTCTTCTGGCTCCGGAATTTCCGCCTCTGGACGGTTAACCTTAAAAAATCGGCGAAGGGGCCGCTCTCTCCAGTTTTTCGGCGATTGGATTTTTCCGGGCAAATGGCTCATAGCGTTTTATTTGTTTTTGGCCAGAAGAGCGGCGCCAACAATCCCGGCCTCGCGCCCCAATTTGGCTCTTTTGATTTTTGTGTTTTTAAGCGATTTATATATTACGGCTTTTTTAAATTCTCGTAAAGCCGGCAAAATTACGGCTGGAACATTGCTTATTCCGCCGCCCAAAATAATTATTTCTGGGTCAAATATTTGGGCAAGGCTTGCTAGGCCGGCAGCCAGATTTTTACCGAGCCAGAGCATCGCCTCTTCGGCTTTTTCGTCTCCGGTAAGCGCCGCTTTTTCTATCTCAAAAGCATTAAGATTTTTTTTGGCGGTTTTTTTATAAAAATTAACCAGAGCCGTGCCGGAAGCCAGAGATTCAAAGTGGCCGAGCCGGCCGCAGCTACAGCGGAAGGACGAAGAAACATCGATCGTCGTATGGCCGATTTCCCCGGCCGTGTTGTTTTTGCCGCGCAATATTTTCCCGTCAATCATTATTCCGCCGCCAATGCCGGTGCCAAGCGTCAGGCCAATGATATTTTTAAAACCGCGGCCGGCGCCAAATACTGATTCAGCCAAAGTAAAAATTCGTGCGTCATTATCGAGATGGACCGGGACCTGGAATTCCCTGCTCAGAAATTTTTCGATATTTATGTTTTTAAAGTTTTTCGGAAAATTCGGTCCGGAAAGAAAAACACCGTTTTTGAAATCGCACTGGCCGGCCATCCCTACGCCGATCGCTGAAACTCCGGGCAGCCACACCTTACTAGCCGCCGTGATAATATTTTTTAAGATTATTTTTTTGCCCCGCTTGGTTTCGGTGGGGAGAGTAATTTTTTTCACAATTTTGCCTTTGTTGTCAACCGTTCCGGCAGCGATTTTTGTCCCACCGACGTCCAGGCCAATAACGTATTTTTGCATAAAAATAGGCTTATAAAATTACCTTATTTTAACAAAAAATCAGCCTTTTGGCAAAGACTGATTTTGTTGGCAAGATTTATATTAAGTATTTTTTCAGATTCTCGTAAACGGCGTAGGGGACGCGGAAATAATCCCAAGCGCTATGGATAAATTGATTTTTGAGGGTTGGGTCAACTAAATCACCGTGAAAATCGGTTCCGCCGGTCGGAATTAAACCCAAGTCATTGGCTAGTTTTTGATAATGTTCTGCTTGGTGCCAATTGTGGTACGGAGAAAAAACTTCGAGGCCGCGGAGGCCGGCGTCTTTTAATTTGGTAATGAGATTATCTTCTTGCCAGAAGAGTTGTTGGCCGGGGTGGGCGAGCACCGGCAGGCCACCGGCTTTGGCGACGGCGGCGATCGCGTCAGTAGTGTCAATTTTCATGTTTGTTTGGGGAACGTGAGCTGGTTTGCCTTCGGCAAAATAAAAATTGATAAATTCAAAAAGTGTCGGCTCGCTGAACTGTGGCTTGATGTCCTGGCGCATGGATTTTTTGTTAGTTTCATATTTTTCCACGATGTTCTTCAGATGCCGGAAGCCGCAGTATTTTGATTTTATTTCTTCCAGGTCGGCGAAATCGATTTTAAATCCCAGGTCAGCCATTTTTTTTAATGAGCGTTTGGCCCATTCCAGGTGATGGACTTGCGATTGCCAGAGAAGTTCGTTCAGATTTTTGTCTTTAAGGTCAAAATTGTAACCCAAAAGGTGCAATCGTTTGCCGGAAAATTCGGTATAAATTTCCACACCGGGGATAACGATAATTTTTTCTTTCTTAGCGGATTTTATTGCCTCAGCGACGCCGTCGATGACATTATGGTCGGCAATGGAAATAACCGTGAGCCCCTCTTTTTTCGCCCGGGCGATAATTCGTTTTGGCGAAAGGTCACCCTCGCTGTACGTGGAGTGGATATGAAGGTCTAAGTATTTCATAATACGTTAACAAATCCCTCTTTATCTCTCCCTTTGGAAAAGGGAGAGAATTTTTTATAAATATTTTTTTCCCAAATTTTTTACTTTTTCTTCTGCAAAGGTCAGGAGGTTATCCATCATGTCAGAATGGTCGAGGACTGTTTGCCAAGATTTTTGAGTAAAAGAAACAAAAGTGATAATACGCAAAATATCTTTAGTTGAAAAAAAATCTATCTGCAGTTCTTCCTTCAGTTTTATTTTTCTGCCAAAGTAGTTTTTATAGATGGCCTTCCTTATTTGAGAAATTAACCGTTGGTAAATTTTCGATCTGACATATTTCAAGTGGAGCTCAGACTGAATTAAAAAAGAAGAAAGATCGTCTAGGGGGTTAAAAAATTTACTGTCAGAAAAATCGATGAAAAAAATTTTTTTGTTCTGG
>CAYZNO010000017.1:0-11139 GCA_964479685.1 uncultured Gammaproteobacteria bacterium | reverse complement strand
TCATCTGCGTACCTTGAGCACGATTAATGATGTCAGCTCCGACCAGTCCAACACGATTGTTTTTGCTATTCCGCTCGAAATTTTACGGGCGTTTGAAAGATTGGGGAGAAAGGACAGAGAAAAAGAGCAGGCGTAAAATATTATTTTTTAGGAATAAAAAACACCCCGCTGAAAAGGCAGGGTGTTTTTGTATTTTTAGTTTATCCCCTGTGTCTGGAAAAATTCCGTGTACTGCCTGTCCATTCCGAGAATATGTTCGAGCAGCCATTTTATCGCGAAGTCAGAAAGTTCTTGCGCCGTCTCAGCATTATTTCCGCTGGTATCTGCCGCTTTAGAGAGTAGTTTATTGATTTCTTGGCGATAAGCGTCGTGAGACCTTGTGTGAGCTTCGCCGTCGGCGTAGTTGTATTTTTTGAAATATTCTTCTTCTGAAGAAAGATGGTAGAGAGCGTAGTTGCCAAATTCGCTGATGCTCTTCAGCAATTTTCCTTTGTCAATCGGATCAGCGTCTGCCAGACTGATGATTTGGTTGGCAAGTTTAAGATAATGTTGGTGCTGTTCGTCGAAAATTTTTACGCCAACGCTGTATTTTTCGTCCCAAGTGAATTTCATAGATTTTAAATTATTTTTTAAGTTTATTTTTCAATTATAGCATAAAAAAAATTCTGTGCGAACAGAGAGTTCGGGGGAGTGGCAGTGAGGTGTTCATGTGTACCCATGGGGAATTACTACGGATATCTATGGCAATAATCTAAAGAGTTATAAAGAGCAGCAACAAAGATTGACTATAGAAATGGCTAGATATCAAAGGGCCAATCAAAACTATTATTTAACAGCAAATAAGGTCTTAAGTTTGGCCCAAAGAGCTTACGAAGTTTTTGAAGGTTCGGAAGTTGAAGAAAAACGGCAACTTTTAAACTTTTTACTTCAGAACTGCCAATTAGACGGGAGGAAGTTGGTTTTTTCCCTTAAAACTCCGTTCAATTCGCTGTTTTCTTACAATACAAAAGCGCCTTCCGACGGGAAGACGCCCTTGAGGGGTGGCTACTGGGAGTTGAACCCAGGCTAGCGGAGCCACAATCCGCTGTTCTACCGTTAAACTATAGCCACCATCATGCGCCCGCGAGGAATCGAACCTCGATATCCAGCTTAGAAGGCTAGTGTTCTGTCCATTAAACTACGGGCGCGTAATATACAAAAAGTATTTTTCAGTCTATCAAGGAAATTTTTAGTTGTCAACACGCGCATATTCTTCGAGCGGACCCCGCCAGGGCGGGGGAAGTCGAGAAGTGATTCTCGACGCGGCCTTACCCTTACTCGAACAATAATATATTTTTACTGTTTATTTCTTCTTCTCCCGTGGAAACTTTTATGAACGTCACGGAGCTGTTGATTGGTAATATGGGTGTAAATCTGGGTAGTCGTGATTGAAGAATGGCCAAGCATTGCTTGTACCGAGCGGATATCGGCCCCGTTCATCAGGAGATCGGTGGCATAAGAGTGCCGCATGGTGTGCGGCGTGACCTTTTTGGTAATGCCGGCGGCTTTGGAATATTTTTTAACTAGCCGTTCCACGCTCCGGGGAGTAAGGGCTCCTTCGCTTTCATGGGCCCGGTCATGGGAAACGAATAAATATGGGGATATGTCATGACGGGCGGCCAAATATTGTTGTAGCCAGAATCTTGCTTGGTTTGAAAGAAAGACGACGCGCGGTTTGTCGCCTTTGCCGCGAACTGTAAATTCATCCTTTTTCAAGTTAACTTGTTCTTTTTTCAGATTGGCCAACTCGGAAACGCGGAGCCCGGTGGAAAAAAGCATTTCCAGGATTGCTTTGTCCCGTTTTTTAATAATTTCCGGAGAATCGGCCGTGGTCGGCGTCTCAAGCAGCCGTTCCAAATCCGGTCCCTCCAGGAAATCGACGATTCTTTCCGGCATTTTACCCAATTCAATTTTTTCAGCCGATAAAGTTTTAATATCCCGTTTGGCCAGGTATTTCAAAAAGGCACGCAGAGCGATCAAATGATAGTTTTGCGTATTTTTTTTGAGTTCTTTACCGTTCTCGTCTTTGAAACGATTTAGCCAAAGGCGGTATTGACGAATTTTTTCTTGGGTGATGCCGGACGGGGAAGCGTTGCCAACCCACTCATTAAATCTTTTCAAATAAAAATTATAATTCCGCACGGTCTGGTTGGATCGGTTTTTTTCAATCTCAAGATATTCCAAAAATTGTTTTATGAGTTCGTTCAAATTAGCCATTTGTTTAGTTATTTTTCGAGCGAACGGAGTAAGCCGAGAAGTAGTTTTCGACAAGATCGATATAGGTTTCTCGACTCGGCCTTCTCGCCTCGTCTTGACGGCGAGTCGAGACTGGGCGGCCTCGTTCGAACAATAAATGATGAGACTATTCGTATCCGCCGCTTCGCGGTAGTAGTGTCGTACAATTATATTATAAGCTAAACTTGCCAATTTAGAAAGGGCGTGCTAATATGTTATTACATTTAAGGGCACTAAGCCCTGTTAATTTTGACGGTTGGCTGGGCCGAAACAAGGGGAGGGCGCGCTCGGCAACCCGTGACAAGTATGTTAGACAAAAAAGCCAAAGACAAAATTATTGAGAAATTCCGGATTCATCCGACCGACACCGGCTCACCCCAGGTGCAGGTCGCTATTTTGACTGCGGAAATCAAGGAATTGGTGGAGCACTTAAAAGAACATAAAAAAGATTTTTCTTCCCGCCGCGGTCTCTTAAAAAAAGTCGGTGAGCGCAGAAAACTCCTCAAGTATTTGGAGAGAGAGGATAAAAAAGCGCATGCCGAACTTCTGGAAAAACTCAAAATTTAATTTTTTAAAATTTTTGAACATTTAAAATGGTTACCTACAAAGAACAAAGGGTTGGAGTTTTTATTGACGTGCAAAACATGTATTACTCCGCCAAGAATTTATACAACGCCAAAGTTAATTTTGGCAATATTCTGGAAACGGCGGTCGGCAACCGAAAACTGATCCGGGCAGTCGCCTATGTAGTGAAAACTAAAACCGGCGAGGAAAAAGTTTTTTTTGAGGCATTGGAAAAATTAGGTCTTGAGACAAGAGAAAAAGAATTAATGGTTTATGACGGAGCTAAAAAAGCTGATTGGGATGTTGGTATTTGTATTGACGCTATTGCCTTGGCTGATAGACTTGATGTGATCGTCCTGGTTTCCGGCGATGGAGATTTTATCCCGCTGGTTCAATATTTAAAAATGAACAAAGGCTGCCGGGTCGAATCAATGGCTTTTCGAGAAACGACTTCCACAAAACTAATTGAAACAGTCGATGATTTTGTTGATTTGTCTCAGGATAAAAGAAAATATCTTATCAGCGGCCGGACAAAAAGAACGACACTTTAAATTTATAAATCTTAATTTTTAATAACTAATCAACTAATAATTAACTAAATTTGGCCGTCAGACAAGTAGGCTTCTTCTGGGAAACCAGAAGTCTAAAGTTTGGCGGCCAAGCAAGAAAGGTATTTATGGTAAAAAAATTTGAGATCGAGTGGGGAGGTAAAAGTTTAATTGTGGAAACGGGAAAATTCGCCGGGCAGGCCAACGGCAGCGCTCTGGTCCGCTATGGAGATACGGTTGTGCTTGGTACGGCCGTCATGTCTTCGACTATCCGGGAAGGAATTGATTTTTTTCCGTTAATGGTCGATTACGAAGAAAAACTTTATGCCGCGGGTAAAATCAAAGGCTCGCGTTTTATTAAACGCGAAGGCCGCCCGACGGACGAAGCAATTTTAACGGCGCGCCTGATCGATCGAGCGATTAGGCCGCTTTTTGATGACAGATTGCGGAACGACATCCAGGTTGTAGCGACAACTTTGTCTTGGGACGGGGAAAACGATTCTGATATTCCGGCTATGGTCGCCGCTTCGGCCGCTCTTTCCGTTTCCGACATCCCCTGGAACGGCCCGATCGCCGGTATCAGAATTGGGCAAATTGAAGGTGAGTGGGTAATCAATCCGACTTACGAAGCGAGAAATAAAAGTTTGCTTGATATCGTGGTTGCCGGAACGCCGGAAAAAGTTTGCATGCTCGAGGCCGGAGCCAACGAGATTCCGGAAACGGTGGCCCTCGAAGCCATTGCTTTTGGGCAAAAACATTTGAAGCCTATCATTAAATTAATTGAAACCATCCGCGAAGAAGTGGGCAGGGAAAAAATCGCCATTATTGAGGAAGATATGGAAGCCGCGGCGGAAAAGGAAGTATTAAAGAAAAAGACAAAGGAATTTGTCCAAAAAGAGTTGACAGCCAAATTTTTTGAAGGCAAAAAATCGACTAAGGCTTCGCGTCAGGAAGTTTTAAGCCAAGTAGAAAAAGATTTAGATGAATATTTGAAAAATGAAAGTATTGGCAAGGATAAAAGAAAGAATGCGCTGGATTTTTTCTACGGTTTGGTTGAAGAAGAAGTCAGCCGGGCGATTCTCGAGAAAGAAGTCCGTGTCGATGGGCGGGCGCTGACCGAAATCAGGTCGCTTTCTTCCGAAGTCGCGCTTTTGCCAAGAACTCATGGTTCCGGATATTTTACTCGCGGCGATACGCATGTTCTTTCAACCGTGACGCTTGGTTCGCCGGCCGACGAGCAGACTTTGGATGGCATGGAAGTTTCCGGCAAAAAAAGATTCATGCATCATTATAATTTTCCGCCATTTTCGGTTGGCGAGGCGGGGCCTTTGCGCGGTCCGGGCCGGCGGGAAATCGGGCATGGCGCTTTAGCCGAGAGAGCCTTGATTCCGGTTTTGCCAAAGACTGATGTTTTTCCGTATACTATCAGGGTTGTTTCCGAAGTTTTAAGTTCCAATGGCTCGTCTTCAATGGCCTCAACTTGCGCTTCAACGTTGGCTTTGATGGACGCCGGCGTGCCGATCAGGGAGCCGGTGGCCGGAATTGCAATGGGTTTGGCATCTGATGAAAATGGAAATTACAAAATTTTAACGGATTTACAGGATCTTGAAGACAGTAAGGGCGGCATGGATTTCAAAATCGCCGGAACGAAAAATGGCATTACCGCTATTCAGATGGATACTAAAACTTCCGGCCTGACTTTCGAAATGGTGGAAAAAACCCTGACGCAGGGCAGAGAAGCGAGAATGGAAATTTTAAGGGTAATGACGGAGGCAATTTCCGCGCCGCGGCTGGAATTGTCGCCTTATGCTCCGAGAATAATTTCTTTCAAAATTAATCCCGACCGAATCCGCGACGTTATCGGGCCGGGCGGCAAAATTATCAATGAAATTATCGACGCAACCGGGGTAACGATCGATGTCCAGAACGACGGTATGGTGAGTGTTTGTTCGGCCAATGCCGCGATGCTCGACAAGGCTGTGGCCTGGATAAAAAGCCTAACCCAGGAAGCTGAGGTTGGAGAAATTTATCAGGGACCGGTAACGCGTATCTTGGATTTTGGGGCGTTCGTGGAAATTTTTCCGCATAAAGAAGGGCTGGTTCATATTTCCGAACTCGCGCCTTATCGCGTCGGTAAAGTGACTGACGTGGTGAATATCGGCGACGTGGTAAAAGTTAAAGTCATTAAGATAGATGAGCAGGGCCGGGTTGATCTTTCCATCAGGCGGCTTATTGAAGGCGATAACGGCGGCGACCGTGGCGAAAGGCGTTTTGACCGGCCGCACCGTGGCGGAATGCGCCATGACCGTCCGAGAAGATAATAAAGGGGTGCTAAAAAATGTTTTTTGAATTCATAAAAAAACACAAAACAAAAACCTTGCTGGCAGGAGCAGGGTTTTTGGTTCTGGCCGGGATTATTTCGATTACCGCCTGGATTTATTTCGTGTTTTTGACAAGCCACGGAGATTTTTTTGATGAAGCCCCCGGTGAGACGGCCATTTTCTGGCACCGCTCGGCTGATAGCCGAGGCGACGAAACTTGGCTTCAGGAAATTTTTCGAGAGATGCTTGACGGCGAAGCCGTTGGACAGGCGCAATTTCTTTTTGCCGAAGTCGCGTCGGAATCGAAAGAGACATCTTTTGCTATCTTGCCGGGGTTTGAAGATTTTATTTTCTGGGGGCGGCTGGATACGGCGGAGATTGATGACCTGAAATCTAAACTGGAAGAAATGAACTTCAACTATATTATTGAAGATGGCGGGAAGATTACTATTGCCAATACAAAACCGGCGTTGAAAGAAGTTCTGGCAACTTTAAGCCGGAAAAATTTTTCTTTGGCCGATTCAAGAGGCAGATTGGCTGCCTGGAACCGGGCTGTCCGCCGCTCTCCGACCCAGATTTATCTTGGGGCCAATTTGAAGTTCGGAAATTTTCCAGCCCTTAATCTAGAATCTGATTTTTGGGAAGCGAATCATCTCAAGGTGGAAAAAGGCGGCTTCGGTTTCCGTTGCCTTCTGGCTACTGAGAACAGTTATTTAGTTCGCGAGGGGGAAAACCTGCTGAAGGGTAGTTTGGCAGTCATTTTTCCCGAGATTAAAGAAAAAAAACTGCCAGACGAAACTGTGGTTAAAGAAATTATTGCCAATCCCGCAGGTTTTTCGTTTCAAGAAACAAAAATAGCCGGGAAAACAGCGGAAGTTTTGAGGGAACCAAGATTAAACCAAGATTTTTTTCTATTTTTTGCCGAGAGTAGGGCGGCGTTTTCCAATTCAAAAGATATTTTGGCTAATTTTTTAGTCCGTTTAGGCCGCGAGCCGGATTATTACGGTGCGACTATCATTGATTTAGTCAAGATCGGGGCTAAATGGCTGACTTCTGATTTTGATGGTCTGGTTTTAGAGGTGGAGTTAGAGTAATAGTGGATAACTTGTGGATGAATTTTTTATTTTTTTGGGGATAACTTTAATTAAACTTGGATATAAAAAATTTTTCCTTTAAATAAGCCAAAGTTAGAGGATTGACAAAAACCGCTTTTTCGTGGTATAATAATTACAGAACATTGAAATTGGAGACGTTCTCCCAACAGTTGGAAGAATTTCTCTCTTCTCTACTCTTCGTTAAGGTCTTTAGCTGGCAGGACCTGGACCAAAAACAAAAACAAAAATGACTTTCCGGTGGGTTCACCTTTGAATTCACCATAAGAACGGTAGAGGAGTTTCGCTTTAGAAGTCAGCAAGAAGCGTTCCTTACCCCCAAGACCAGTATCTCTTTCGCCGTCTTTGACGGAAAAAGGGTGTGTCAAGGGGGGCACAAGGGCGCAACGGCCATTTATTAATTATATTAAAGGGCGCAGTTGCGCCCTTTTAAGTTTACTTTTATGGAGTTGAAATAATTTGTCTCTTAATATATACTTAATTTTAAGAGGTTATTATTACAAAATCAGCCCGCATAACAGCTGGCGGCTAGGAATATCCGCGAGGCAAAAGTGGGTAGAAAAAAATAAACGAGAAATCTATGACAGTCAAAAATAATCTGGATAAAGAATTTTTAAAGAAAATCGAAAACCAGCTTCTAGAGGAAAAGGCTCGCCTGGAAGAAGAATTAGCACAATTCACGAAAAAGAATCCGCATAACGCGTCGGACTACGATGCCGACTTTCCGTCGCTTGGCGATGCCGAAGACGAAAATGCGGCTGAAGTAGCGGCTTACGGCGATAATCTGACTTTGGAGAGAACGCTTGAATCATCGCTCAGGGATGTTAATGATGCCCTGAAAAGAGTCAAAGAAGGAACTTATGGCATTTGCCGGTATTGCGGCAAACCGATCGATCCGAAACGTCTCGAAGCTAGGCCGGTTTCTTCCGCCTGTATGGACTGTAAAAAGAAGCTAAGCGGCAAATAAGCCGACCAAAATGATTTTTTTGAGAAAAATAGCGCTTATCAATATATTGGTAAGCGTTTTATTTTTAGCCGACCGGCTGACCAAATGGCTGGTTTTTAAAATTCCCGAGGGGGGCGTATTTTTATGGTCAAAAAATTTTTGCGGCCTTAAGTTCTATAAAAATTTTTACCTGATTTTTAATATTAAGATTCCGGAAACATTGATGTACGGATTGATTGCCATTATTTTAGTAGCCCTTATTTTTCTTCTAGTTAAAAATTATTGGCAGGAAAAGTATTTTTTGGTTTTCTGTTTGAGTCTGATTATTGTCGGAGCAATAAGCAATTTAGTTGACCGGTTGATTTTCGGCTATGTAATCGACTTTATCAGTTTTTTTGATTACTCCATTTTCAATTTGTCGGATGTTTACATCATGGGCGGGGTTGGCCTGATCTCAATTTTTGAAATTTTTTATTCTAGGCGAAAAGATAAAGTAGTATAATAAAAATAGTTTTGAGTTTTGAGTTTTTAAAATATGTCATCGAAAATTCTTTCAGCGGCAATCGTCGGGCTGGATGCCGAATTAGTAGAAGTCGAAGCCGATATTTCCGGCGGCTTGAGCCATTTTACCGTAGTCGGTCTGCCAGATATGGCCGTGCAGGAATCGCGCGAACGGGTGCGGGCGGCGATAAAAAACAGCAATTTGCCTTTTCCAAGAACCAGAGTGACGGTTAATTTGGCGCCGGCCGATTTAAAAAAAGAAGGGCCGTCTTACGATCTACCGATTGCCGTCAGCATTCTTTTGGCTTCCGGATTTTTGAAGTTGCCGCGAGGGGAGAATAATCCGACTGAAGGAGTTAATCTGGAAATTTTGCCGGAAAAGGGGGTTGTGGCCAATCTGTTTTGTCCGGATTCTCTTTTTGTCGGCGAACTTGCTCTGGACGGCGTGCTTCGTCCGGTAAACGGGATGCTGGCCATCGCTTCGGCAGCCCGGAGTCGCGGCATCAAATATCTTTATGTCCCGGAATCTAACGCGAGGGAAGCTAGTTTAATTGAGAATTTGGAAATTATTCCGATTAAAAATTTGTTCGAATTGATTGGGCATTTGGCTGGCAAAAGCCGGATAATTCCGTTTTTCCGGGTTGAATCTTTTGATTTTGACGCCAGTGAAACACCCGATGAAGAAAATTACGATATGGCCTATGTCCGAGGCCAGGAGTATGCCAAGCGGGCGCTGGAAATAGTCGCTGCCGGCGGGCATAATCTTCTTATGTCCGGCCCGCCCGGCTCGGGAAAAACTTTACTTTCTAAAACTCTGCCGTCTATTTTGCCGGCCCTTTCCATCGAAGAGGCGCTTGAAGTAACACGGATTTACAGCGTGGCAGGGGTTCTACCTGCCGGCCAGCCGTTAATTCTCCGCCGGCCGTTCCGCAGCCCGCATCATACCGCTTCAAACGTTTCTCTTGTCGGAGGAGGAACTTGGCCGCGGCCGGGCGAAGTAAGTTTGTCGCACCGCGGCGTGCTTTTTCTTGACGAACTTCCGGAATTCAATCGGGCCGTGCTCGAAAGTCTGCGTCAGCCGCTCGAAGACGGAGTCGTCACGATTTCCCGGGCCGCGGGCAGTTTGCAATTTCCGGCAAAGTTTATTCTGGTCGCGGCGCGCAACCCCTGTCCTTGCGGTTACCATACTGATCCGGAAAAATTTTGTACCTGCTCGCCCCAAGCGATCATTCGGTATCAGAAGAAAATTTCCGGACCGCTTCTGGACAGAATTGATTTGCATATTGAAGTGCCGCGGGTCAAGTTTGAAAAATTGGCCGAAATGCGGGTAGCCGAAAGTTCGGAAAATATAAAGAAGAGAGTGGAAGAGGCAAGGCGGTGGCAGCGCGAGCGGTATAAAAAATTAAAAGTAATAACTAATGCCGAATTGCCGTCAAAGCTGATAAAAGAATTTTGCCAGATTGATGAGCAAAGCCAGGAATTTTTAAAAAACGCCGTAACCCAGATGCACTTGTCGGCCCGCGCCTATTACCGGCTACTCAAGATTTCCCGGACCATCGCTGATTTATCGGGCGAAGAAAAAATTCTCCTGCCACACGTGGCCGAAGCCCTGCAATACCGGGCCAAGGCGGCGGAATAGACAGCAGTTTTTGAACTCTTATCTGAATAATTTACAATAAAAAACGGGCCCTTGGGGCTCGTTTTTTTCATCCCAAACAAGATTTATTTTATGTAATTCAGCGGATTGTAAACTTTACCGTTTATTCTGACTTCGAAATGTAGATGTGGTCCGGTGGAGCGGCCAGTTGAACCTTCGAGGCCGATTTCTTGACCCCTTTTAACGGTTTCTCCTTTTTCCACAAAAATGGTAGTCATATGCGCATAAAGCGTTTGCACTCCGTCGCCATGGTCAATGATAACGTTATGGCCGTAACCGGTTTTTATATATTGCACTCGGGAAACTACTCCGTCGTCAGCGGCAAGAATGGGCGAGCCTGCTTTGCAGGCAATATCCAATCCAGTATGGCGCCAGCCGAAATATTGAGAGATTCGGCTGCAGCCGTTTGGCCACATCATTTTTCCGTTTGTCGGGACAACCGTAACCGGTAGTCTGACAGTGTTTTTACTAGCCACGCTCGAACGTGGTGTCGGCGGAGGCGGCGGGACTTTTCCGTCAGGGACGATCAGATATTCGCCAATCTTGATGTCGCTTGAATCCGGCAGGGCGTTAAATTCTAAAACTTTTTCCGAGTTAGTATTGTAATATTTAGCAATTTTATCCACCGTGTCGCCGTTTTTCACCTGGTGCAGGACGCCATTCGTCGGCAAGATAACCAATTTATCGCCCGGCCTGATAGTGCTCGTGGAACTTAATTTGTTAGCCCACAGAACGGTGTTTACGGTAATGCCGAATTTTTCTGCGATCGTCCCGATTGTATCGCCGGGCTCAACTTGGTAGTCAACAACTTTAGTCCGGCTGCTGGAGTTGATGGTTGAGGGAAGATTAGGATTTAAAATAGTACTGTCATCCCCTCTAGTGATAATCGCCAAATCGCCGGAAAAGTCTTCATTGTCAAGCGCCGCGGCCGGCAAAGTAAAACTGATATCGGAGTCAAGGTAACTTGTCGCTTTGGTATTGCCAACCGTGTCGGCTGTTTCTTGGACAAAGTCATTGAGCTCAGAATCACTATTGTAGGTCAAGGCATATAGTATGCTCGATCTGCCGATTTGCTCGGCGTTTTCCAGGGAGGCTTCTTTGGCGCTGATATTTGAAGTAATGGAGAAAACGGTAATCAGGGCAATGACCGAGTGCGTTACATAGCGGCGGGTCAGGGGATGGATGATTTTAATTTTAACCGGAGCGTAGATTTTAT
>CAYZNO010000016.1:0-11484 GCA_964479685.1 uncultured Gammaproteobacteria bacterium | reverse complement strand
GGGAAAGCCGGCCGCCGAAGAAAAACCGCAGGCAATTGATTTGGCGATTGATTAATAATTTAAAATGGTGCAACCGAAACCCGCTTTGATGGCGGATTTTTTGGTAAAAAAATCCGGCCGTTGGCATTTCCTTTGGTGAAATTTCCACGGGCCGGATTGGTGTTTTTCTACTTGTGCGGGCCGGGACAGCCGCCGGCTTTGCCGGGGCCGCGTTCGTCGTGGAACGTGCCGCGGTCCGGTTCTTCGCATTCGACGAATTCGGTGAAATTACGGTCGTAGCTGCAGTTCGTACAGGTGTGTTCCCAGACGAAGTTGCAGTTTCTGGCCGTGCCGCGGTCGCCGAGATAGGTGCAGATGATTTGGCCCTTGCCGCACTCAGGACAGACTTCGGCTTCGTCGTAGACCGGGAAGATTTCTTCTTGGCCGGTTTTGAGGCCGGACTGCACATCCTCGAACTTGGCGCCCTCGGCATGTTTGCTGGACGGCTCGAGACAGAAGGGACAGGCCGTTGGCAGGTGGATTCCCCAGATGAAGAAAGCGTAGCCGCCGTGCTTTGTCTCCGTTTCACGGTGTCCACACTTCGGGCAGAAAAGGGTGTAGTCCATGAGGCGGCTCGCCCATTCGTAGCGTTCGCGACAAAAGCACTTGGCTTCGCTCCCGCAATTCGGACAGATCGGATTCTTGCTTTCGTCTGTCATAGATTGCCTCCTAGGCGATTTTGATCGCCAGCCGGTAAATTCGCCGCTCCTTGGTGGCGAAGGCTTCGATTTCCCGGCCGACAAGGCGCGGCCTGGAAATATCGTCATAGGGATCGCTCTCAAAACTTCCCCAAACGACAGTTGAGATCTTACCGTTTCGGGCGACATAAAGCGGTTTTCCGGCTACGAAAGAGAGAAAATCGATCCGGTCGCATGTTTTGCCTTCGCGGACTCCGTGGACCACGAAAGTTTTGCCGCGTTCATCCGCGATGTAGAGCGGCTGGCCGTCTTCGGCCAGGGCGAGTCCTTCGACCGTGTCGTACGGCTTTCCCTCGGCGTCGTTCCAGACGACGCGCGGCAGGTTGCTTTTCGGATCGTCCGAGTAGGCGACATAGGCCAGTTGGTCTCCCAGGAGGCAAAGATCAAGAATTTGCAGGAAAGGCTTGCTTGTCCAGTCGTCCCAGACCACCACGAAAAGTCCGTCTCGCCGCCTGGCAACACAAAGCGCCTTACCTCCAATGAAACTTGCGTCTCGGGCACTGACAATTTGCTCTCCCATAAGCAGTTTTACCGCTCTGCCCTCCCACTTTTGGGGCGGGCGGATTGGCATGTGAGGCTTGGTTTGCCCGTCTCTTCCGTCTGTCATTTTAGGCCCTCCTTTTCCCGCAATACTGTGGAGTCCCCTTTTCTCGCCCAAATCCATTCGGGCCAGATATTATATCTTGGCAAAACCAGCCAAAATGTCAACCCCATCTGAGATAAAGGCGAATTGATGTGGTCAGTAAACAAATAGCCGCTAAACGTCAATGCTCCGCCGAGTTTTTGAAATTACCTGAATCTCGGACGGGGTCAAGCCCATATAATGTATATAGGTTTTCCCTGCAGTAGAATTTCGGAATAGTAAGGCAGGGTTTGAGTGAGTGGCGAGTGGTATCCTTAAACTTGAAATTATCTAAAATTAAAATATTTTTTCCGCCCGCGGCGGAGATCCAAAATTTCACTACGGGGTTTGCCCTTTTTGAAATTTATGCTATTATTAAATTAATGATTTTTAATTTTCCGGCCGAAGGCGGTCAATCTTTGGTTCTAAAATTTTATGTGGGGAAGAAAAATTAATCATCCTTGCCAATTTACCCTGGGACTTTTCGCGGCGATGATAGAAAAAGTTCCGGCGGCTTTTCCGGCCGAGCGGCTCGAGGCCATGAAACGGCAATATGATGGTTATAACAAGGACAAAAAAATCGCCTGTGCTTATGTCGAAAAGGCACTAGTCGATTTTGGCAGAGAAATTTGGCCGTACCGAAAAGCCTGGCAAGAGATTTATGATAAGTATGGTCGGGCGAAAGAAGCGGAGTTTTTCGAAAAACATCTGCCGGAAGAACTGCACCATAAATATTTCGCCTGTAAAGTAAAGGGGGGAGGGCACTGTCTCAGGGAATACCGGATGTGCGGTCTGATGGAGACCTGTTTTAATCCCGACGAAAAATTTTTTCTTGACGAGACAGTCATTAAGGCTCTTGGTCAGGCGAGGGAGGCGGCGGATAAAATAATCGCCGGCGAGAAAAAAGATGAGTATGAGGAAGCTCTTAAAAAATGGAGTGCCGAACAGAAAAAAATGGAAGAGAAAATCAGTGAACTGGAAAAAATGGCGGCGGTCGAGCCGAAATGGAGGGCAGAAATAGAAGAAAAAGTAAAAACTATTGAACAGGGCTGGAGCATTATGGAGCGTGAAATAACCCTAAAAGATATCCAGCAAATTATAGATTTTTACCAAGGCGCGATAGAGAATCCGGAAGCGTATTGAACGCTAACTAAAATCTCAAAACTCAAATCTCAAAATTTTTATGACAATATCCTGGTTAGGACAATCATGTTTTAAAATTGTCGGCAAAGATGTCTCACTTTTGACCGATCCGTACGGAGTAATGACCGGACTCAAAATGCCAAGAACCTCCGCCGATATCGTGACGGTAAGTCACGACCACGAGGACCATAACAATATTGAAGCGGTCCGCGGCGAGGACGGCAAGGAGCCGTTTTTGATAACCCGGCCGGGCGAATATGAAGTGAAAGGTGTTTTTGTCTACGGAATTCCCTTTTGGCACGATAAAGAAGAAGGGAAAGAGCGGGGTGAGAGCGTTGCTTACCGCATTGAGATGGAAGGAATTTCTATAGCTCATCTGGGAGATCTCGGGCATACTCTAAACGAGGAACAGGTTGCTAAACTTGATGGTGTTGACATTCTCTTAATTCCGGTTGGCGGCAAATGGACCATTGGCGCCCGCGAGGCGGCTGAGATAATTAATGAGATAGAGCCAAGAATCGTCATCCCAATGCATTATAAAATTCCCGGGTTGAAGATTGACCTTGAAGCAGTGGATAAATTTTTAAAGGAGATGGGGGCGAGCAGAGCAGAACATATGCCGAAGCTGAAAATCACGAAGAAAGATTTGCCCCAGGAAGAAACAAAAACTATTATTTTAGATAAAGATTAAAAATATGGCCGAAAAAGCCAAGACAGTAAAAAAAATCGGCCGGAGGAAACCGGCGCGAAGGGAAGTTGAAATCCCGATTTTAGTTGTCAATACAAAAAAAGCAGAAGCGAGTCAGCCGGAAAACAAAGGAATTACCGAGGCGGCGAAGAATGGAAATATTTTTCCGCAAATCATAAAAGACGAAAACGACCTGCCGGTTTTTGAAGGCGTTTCGGTCGGGGAAGAAAATTTTTCCGCAACACGAACCGAAGAGGAAACCGCCGAACTTATACGAGAGGCTCGCCAGGCCGAGAAGGAGCGGCGCGAAGTTCGCGAAGAAACCGAAAGCAAAGATTTGGCGCGGGGGATAAGCGCGTGGTCTCCGGCCAAAAAAAAGGCCGTGATGTGGTTTGGCGTGGCGGCTTTCACGGCAGTAATATTTTTAGTATGGATTTCAGTTTTAGGAAAAAATCTTTCTTTGAATTTGGGGTCAAGCAGTTATACTTATCTCCGGGAAGCGGCGGAAAACCCCGAACTTAAACAATCTTTTGAAAATGTTAAAGAATTATGGTCCGATTTGGAAAATGCCGCGGGAGAAGAAGTCGGGACGGACGCGGAAGCCGCCGGCGATACTTTGGATAAATTGCAAGAAAAAATTTTAGTGGAGGAAATGAAAAATAAATTGGAGAATCAATAAGATGGCGAAAGCAAAGAAAACTTCGGCTCCGGAAAAATCCGCGAGTGAAGAAAAAAAATCAGAAAAGGATTACATGGGAAAAATTGAGCCGACCCTTATCGAAAAAGAGGCGCAGTCTTCATATTTGGATTATGCCATGTCGGTTATTATTTCCCGCGCTTTACCTGACGTCCGCGACGGCCTGAAGCCGGTCCACCGGAGAATTTTGTACGCCATGTGGGACGTCGGCCTGAAACCCGGGGCAAAATTCAGAAAGTCGGCGACAGTGGTCGGCGAAGTTTTGGGTAAATATCATCCGCACGGCGACGTCGCGGTTTATGATTCAATGGTCAGAATGGCCCAGGATTTCGCAATGCGCTATCCGCTTGTCTGGGGCCAGGGAAACTTCGGTTCGATGGACGGTGATGCTCCGGCGGCCATGCGTTATACAGAGGCAAAATTGGCGCGTATTTCCGAAGAAATGATTTTGGATATAGATAAAGACACGGTTAATTTTATTCCGAACTATGATGGTTCGCATAAAGAACCGCAGGTCATGCCGGCCAGATTGCCTAATCTGCTTTTAAACGGGACAATGGGCATTGCCGTCGGTATGGCTACTAATATTCCGCCGCACAACTTATCGGAAATTTGCGACGGGATAAGCCACCTGATCGATCACCCCGACTGCGATGTCGAGGAGCTGGTCCAGTTTGTGAAAGGCCCCGATTTTCCGACAGGCGGCATTATATATGATATAAACGCAATTAAACAGACCTACGCGACTGGCAAGGGATCGATCGTGATGCGCGGCAAAACAGAAATCGTTGAAGACAAATCCGGCCATTTCAAAATTATCGTTTCGGAAATTCCTTTTCAGGTAAACAAGGCGACGCTTCTGGAAAAAATCGCCACTTTAGTCAAGGATAAAAAAATAGAGGGCATTAAAGATCTGCGCGATGAATCAAACAAAGAAGGCGTGCGGATAGTGATTGACCTGAAAAAAGATTCTTACCCGAAAAAAATACTGAATCAGCTTTTTGACCTGACACAGCTTCAAGATTCTTTTCATGTCAACATGCTGGCCCTAGTTGACGGTATCCAGCCAAAAGTTTTGAATTTGAAAATGATTTTGGAATATTATCTGGCGCACCGTAAAGAAGTAATCCGCCGGCGCACTGAATTTGATCTAGCCCGGGCCAAAGAGCGGGCGCATATTTTGAAAGGTTTAAAAATCGCCGTTGATAATATTGACGCTGTTATTAAGTTGATCAAAAAATCAAAAGATAAGGACGAAGCCAAGATTAATTTGATGAAGCGGTTTAAGCTGACCGAAATTCAGGCCGTGGCGATTTTGGAAATGAAACTGCAGCAACTCGCGAATCTTGAAAGGATGAAAATAGAACAGGAGCTCAAGGAGAAAATTGCTTTGATTAAAGAATTGGAAGAAATTCTCGCTTCGCCGAAAAAAATTCTTGGCCTTATTAGGAAAGATGTGGTTGAATTAAAAAATAATTACGGCGATGAAAGAAAAACTCAGATTGTTGCTCATGCCGTCAAAGATTTTTCCGTGGAAGATTTGATTCCGGACGAATCAACCATCGTGGTTGTGACAGCCGATGGATATATCAAACGTCTTTCTCCTGAAACTTTCCGGACGCAAAGCCGCGGCGGTAAAGGAGTAATGGGCCTGACCACTAAAGAAGAAGATACGGTTGAGCACCTTATTTCGACTACGACCCATTCTGATCTGCTTTTCTTTACAACCCGCGGGCGCGTCTTCCAACTTAAGGCTTACGACGTTCCAGCGGCTTCTAGAACTTCCAAAGGCCAGGCGATCGTGAACTTTCTGCAACTTGCGCCGGAAGAAAAAATTTCCGCGATCCTTTCAGTCAAAGAGTTGGGAGAAGGAGATTTTAAGTATTTGGTTATGGTGACCAAAGAAGGCGTAATAAAGAAAGTTGAATTGAAAGATTTTGAAAACGTCCGCCGGTCCGGCTTGATTGCCATCAAACTCCGGGAAGGGGACCGGCTGGAATGGGTAAAACCTTCAAGCGGCAATGACGAAATAATTTTGATAACCGCCCAAGGCCAGGCAATCAGGTTTAAAGAAAAAAATGTTAGAGGCATGGGCCGGGCGGCAACCGGTGTGCGGGGTATTAGGATAAAAGGCAAGGATTCTGTTGTCGGCATGGACGTCATCGATCCCGGTCTCGTTTCCAAAAATTTGCTGGAACTCCTTGTTGTAATGGAAAATGGTTTCGGCAAAAGAACGAACCTCAAAAATTATAAAGTTCAGGGACGCGGCGGTTCGGGAATCAAGACGGCTAAGGTGACACCGAAAACCGGAAAGATAATTTCCGCCCAGATTGCTTCGAGCAAGGACGAGCGTGATTTGATCATTATTTCCAAGTTCGGTCAGGTTATAAGGCTGCCCTTTAAAAGCGTTTCCACTTTGGGCCGGGCGACCCAGGGAGTAAGATTGATGAGGTTCAAAGAGGCGGAAGACCGGGCGGCGAGCGTTACATTTGTATAATAATTAAGTTATGGGTTTTAGGGAATGAGAAATGAGTTTTGCGGCAATATCGATCAACTCATGGCTCTATTCTCGATTCTCAATTCCAATTTATGGGTTTACCAGGACATCGAAGGACAAGTTCGCATAAGAGACGAAGAGCTTCGCATTTTGCTCTGAAAAAAGTCCAGCTATTTTCCTGCGCGAAATGCAAAAAGCCGGTTTTGCCGCATCATGTCTGTAAATTTTGCGGTACTTATTCTGGCCGCGAAGCGCTTAAGATGAGAGCTCCGAAGAAAAAGAAAAAATAATATTCGTGTAGCATGTAGCGTGTAACATGTAACAAAATTGTTTTATGTTTCATGCCACCTGTTACGTGTCGCCATGGCTAGCCGCCATCTCGCGAGAACAATTGCTCTGCAAACCCTTTATCAATGGGATTTCATGGCACAGAAGGAGGAAGAAGTTCTTTCTGCCGCCGGCAAAAATATTAAGGAATTTGCTCCAAAAATAGAAGAGAGCAGTTTTGTAGTTGATCTGGTCCGGGGTGTCGTTAAGAATAAAAAAGAAATAGATAAGCTTGTTAAAAAATACGCTCCGGAGTGGCCAATTGAAAAAATCACCCTGATCGACAGAAACGTTTTGCGCTTGGGTATCTATGAATTAAAATTCGCAGGGGAAAAAGACGGCAAGACTGTTCCGCCGCGCGTCGTTATTAACGAGGCTATCGAGCTGGCCAAGGCTTTTGGCAGCGGTTCTTCGGGGAAATTCATAAATGGCGTGCTCGGCGCGATTTACAAAGATATGCTGGCTGCCGGAGAGATCTCCGAAGAGAAAAAAAATAATAAAATTTAAAAATAGCACGGTTAAATTGTTACATTGTTAAATGGCTGTTTTCTTTAGCCATTTAACAATGTAACCATTCTACCGCTAAATCCATGAAGGATTTTGCCAACTTGGAAAAAAAAATCGCGATAAAATTTAAAAACCAGGAACTTCTGGCACAGGCGGTTGTCCATCGTTCGTATTTGAATGAGAACCCCGGTTTTAAGCTCGCCCACAATGAGCGGCTGGAATTTTTGGGTGACGCGGTACTGGAGCTTATTGTTACCGAATATCTCTACCAAAATTATCCAAATCCGGAAGGAGAACTGACAAACTGGAGGGCAAGTTTGGTCAACGCGAAGATGCTTTCGGAAATAGCCAAAGAAATTGATCTGGATAAATATCTGTATCTCTCCAAAGGTGAAGCGAAAGAGCCAGCCGGCTCAAAAGCAAGACAATATATTCTGGCTAACGCCTTCGAGGCGGTAGTCGGAGCAATTTATTTGGATCAGGGATATACGGTAACTCGCGATTTCATTAGAAAATTTTTGATATTGAAATTGCCGCATATTTTGGAGCACGAACTCTATATTGATCCCAAGAGCAGATTTCAGGAAATGGCCCAGGAAAAATACGGTGTTACGCCAACCTACAAAGTTCTGGAGGAAGCCGGGCCGGATCACGCCAAGCGTTTTAAAGTCGGAGTTTATCTCGAAAAAGAATTGGTTGCTTCAGGGGAGGGTGGAAGCAAGCAAGAAGCTCAGGTTGAGGCGGCTTTGGCCGGCCTTCAGAAAAAAGATTGGGTTTAAATTTAATTTATTGACAAGCGAACGAGGGGGAATGAGTCAATTTCATTTCCTAGCGAGCGCGGTCAGTGCAGGGGCGGTACCCTTTATAAATTTTATTTTATGATTTTGGATTCCCTTTTTCAGAGTGCGGCTGAAAGAAAGGCCTCGGATTTGCATTTGGTTTCGGGCAGGCGGCCGTTTTTGAGAATTGACGGCAAACTTGAGGAAATGGAAGGCGAACCGACAATGAAGTCTAAGGAACTTGAGAAGATGATTTTCGAGATTCTTTCCTCCGAGGAAAAAGAAAGATTCGTAGGCAGCCACGAATTGGATTTTTCTCATGAAGTTAAAGGCACCCGCTACAGGGTCAATCTCCATCTCGAGAAGGGCAACATCGGGATGGTTGCCCGTGTTATTCCCGCGGCTGTTCCTACCATGGAAGAACTTGATTTACCGGAGATTGTTTATGATCTCGTGAGGCTCCCGCAGGGATTGATTTTAATTACTGGTCCGACCGGACACGGAAAATCTACTACGCTCGCAGCAATGATCAACCAAATAAACCAGGAAAGGCTCTGCAATATTATAACCCTCGAAGACCCAATAGAATTTATTTTTCCTTCGGACCACAGCATTATCAAACAACGCGAATTGGGTTTTGACATAGTTTCTTTCGCCGAGGGACTGAAGCATGTTTTGCGCCAGGATCCGAATGTAATCATGGTTGGAGAAATGCGTGATTTAGAAACTATTGCCTCGACCTTGACGCTTGCGGAAACAGGGCACTTGGTTCTGGCAACTCTTCACACTTATAGTGCAGCCCAAACGGTCGACAGGATCATTGACGTTTTTCCGCCGCACCAGCAAAACCAAATCCGGCTGCAGCTATCCATGACCCTGGCCGGGGTTATTTCGCAGCGGCTCGTTCCGCGTCTCGACGGCGGGCGGATTGCCGCCAAAGAAATCATGATCAACAACCCGGCAGTCGCTAATCTTATCCGCGAAAATAAGACCGCTCAGATAAATACCGTCATTCAGACGAGCGCCGGCTTAGGCATGTTCACTCTGGCTCAGGATTTACGGCGTCTGCAAAAGGAAGGTCATATAGGTGAAGACGTGGTTAACGCTTATCTGCCTTACTATAAATAAAAAAAGATCATTAAATTTTTTCTTCATGATACCGCTTGCTGATCTTAAAAAAGTAATCATTTCCAAAGATTTCTTGAAAGAAACCCTTCTTGATCAGGCAATTTTAGATTCCTCCAAATTGGACGTTTCGCTGGAGGAATTTTTAATTACCAAAAAAATGGTTGATGAAGACAATCTTTACGAGAGCATGGCAGAATATTACGGATTGCCCTTTATTTCCTTGGAAAAAAAGATTGTCCCACTGGAGGTTCTAAATCTCATCCCGCAGAACCTGGCGATAAAGTATCAAATCGCGCCTTTTGAAAAAGCCGACGGCGAGGTCAGGGTCGCCACTTCATCTCCGCCTGATCTCCAGATGGTTGAATTTATAAAAAGAAAAGAAGACATTAAGGTTAAACTGTTTTTTACCACCCCTCTTGATTTAAAGATGATAATCGGTCAGTACCGTAAAGACATAGAACAAGAGGTGAAGAAAGTCGGAATCCAGGAAGGGAAAGAAATAAATGTTGTTAAAATTGTCCAAGGATTGATAGAGAACGCAATAAAAGAAGGCGCTTCCGACGTACACATTGAGCCGAGCGAGGATAAATCATTAGTCCGTTACAGGGTGGACGGAATTTTGCGCGAAGTTATTTTTCTTCCTAAAGAACTGCACGCGGGAGTTCTTTCTAGATTAAAAATTTTAGCGCATTTAAAAATCGATGAACACCGTTTGCCTCAGGACGGCCGCATTTCCATGTCCGGACCTGATTACCGGGTCTCTATACGCGTTTCTATTGTCCCTGTCCTTGAAGGAGAAAAGGTGGTGCTGCGTATTTTACAGCAGGAAATAAAACAGTTGTCGCTTGAAGATCTTGGTCTTCTGCCGAAGTTCGCGAAAATAGTGAGGGAAGAAATTAAGCGGGCGCAAGGGATGATTCTCGCAGTCGGACCGACCGGATGCGGCAAAACCACGACCCTCTATACCTTGCTTGGCATGATAAACCGGCCGGGAATAAATATTTCAACTATCGAAGACCCGATTGAATACAGCATGCGCGGCGTTAACCAAAGCCAGGTTAACCCTCAGATAGGATATACTTTTGCCGCTGGACTCAGGGCTTTTCTACGCCAGGATCCGAACGTCATCATGGTCGGTGAAATCAGAGATCAGGAAACAGCTGAGATCGCCATGCATGCCGCGTTGACCGGTCATCTTGTTCTCTCAACCCTTCACACTAATGACGCGGTGACAACTCTGCCGAGAATTACGGAAATGGGAATCCCGCCCTATCTCGTCGCATCAACGGTTAATTTGGTGATTGCGCAGAGGCTAGCCAGAAAAATTTGCCCGCACTGCAAGAAGAAATTTGCTGCCCGCCAGAAGGAGATTGACTTGATCGAAAAACAGCTGGGTGTTGATTTGAAGAAATTAATGGAAGCAGAGGGTATATCCGGAAAACAGATATTTCTTTACAGAGGGGAGGGCTGTAAGATGTGCCGACAGGAAGGATTGCACGGCAGGATAGGTCTTTATGAAGTTTTACAAAATACTCCAGAAATATATTCGGCAATTATTGGCGGATCTTCAATGAAAGAGATCAATAAGGCCGCCCACGATCAGGGCATGCTTTCGCTCGCCGAAGACGGAGTAGTCAAGGTTCTACTTGGAGAGACGACTCTCGAAGAATTATTAAGAGTTATATAAATAGGGAAATTTATTTTTTTAAAAATTTTTTATGTTGAATCAGATAATATTACTCTGGAAAAGACGTTCGATTAAATCTGACGAAAAACTTTATTTTGTCCAGCACCTGGCTCTGATGATAAGGTCAGGAGTCTCCCTGCCGAGAGCGATGGAAATTCTTTCCGAACAAAGCAAAAACCAATACTGGATAAAAATTTTAAACGATATAAAAGAAAATTTGGTTCAGGGCAATTCGTTCGAGAAAAGCCTTTTGAAACATAAAGAAGTTTTCGGATCGGCATTTATAAGCATGGTGCGGATAGGGGAGATGAAAGGCGATCTCGTCATGGTTTTGGAAAAATTTTTCGAATTGGCGAAAAAAGAAGAGGCCTTGAGAAAAAAATTGAAGTCGGCCATGGCCTATCCGACCGTCGTCGTGAGCGCCATGGTGCTTCTGGGCATTGCGGTCGTTTTCTACATTTTTCCAAAAATTGCCGAAATTTTTAAAGAGGCTGATCTTAAACTGCCTTTACCGACGCGCGTTTTGATTTGGCTTTCCGATATTGTCGTGAAATACGGAGCGCTGATATTGGTTTTCGCAATCGCCCTGTTTATTCTTTTCTTATTTTGGAAAAATACCAAACGCGGGAAGGCTCTGTGGACGGCGTTTTTGCTTAAAATGCCGATTATCTC
>CAYZNO010000015.1:1576-11568 GCA_964479685.1 uncultured Gammaproteobacteria bacterium | reverse complement strand
GTAGGATTTTCGGAACGGCTTGTCTTTCAAACCCTGGATGCACCAGCCCAATTGGTCAATTTCCCGACCGTCCGAGGCTGGCCAGCGGCGCCACATTTTTCCGTACACGCAAATCAAGTCGCCCCAGTTTTTTACAAATTCATCATCAGCCGGCAGTTCTTTGATTTTTTTTATAAAATCTTCCTGATTCAAATCTTTGTCCGGTTCGTTTTGCAAACAGTGCTTATGATATCTTTTCCAGGCCCACTCGTCCCAGATATGCACGTCTTTATCCACGAGCGGTTTGATATTCGTGCTGCCGGATAAAAACCAGATTAATTCTTCAATAATGCCGCGGTAAAAAACTTTTTTTGTCGTTAAAATTGGAAAACCTTGACGTAAATCAAAACGGATTTGCCGGCCAAAAACCGAACGGATATAAGGCGGTTCTTCGCCTTTGTCTTTGTATTGCTCTAAAACTTCCGGCGTAAAAAATAATTTCTTATCCGAGCCATGATCTAAAATATCTTGGAGTAAATCTAAATATTGGTATTCGGGATGTTTGTCCATAAATTTAAGAATTAGAAACCAAATTCATCGTATAATTTTTCTATTTTAATATTTTCAATTGAGGCTTTGATGTAGGGGATAGTGTTTGGGGGTAGTTCATTTAAATCAAACCAAGACAGATCCGAACACTTTTCTGGTTCCATATTTTTTATTTCGCTTTCCCATTTTGCGGCGCTGAAATAAATATCAACCCTGTCTCTTATTTCTGGTGGATTATCTGGCGCGGTTCGACACATCAAATAAATAAATTTTAAATCAGATGGTGTCAGGGCAATGTTGGCTTCTTCTTTGGCTTCCCTGATCATCGCTTTCAAAAACGGTTCGGTTTCATGAACGTGGCCGGAAACCAACCCATAGTATCCGTCCCAATGACCGGTGTTCCGTCGCTTTGATAATAAAATTTTATTGTCTTTAATTAAAATCAAGAAAACGGACGGAGTGAAGTTGTGTCTTTTAGTTACCATTTGTAGATTAGGATTTGGTTACACCTGCACTTCTTTGCCAGTCGTGGCGACTCTTCCGCCTTGCCATTGGCCGCGGTATTGGTTGCCTTCGCCCAGGACTTCATGAAAAGTAATGTGGACAACGCGCGCTCCGAAAGAAATTTTGATATTTGATTTTCCGAGATTGCAAAGTCCGAAAGTCAGTTCGCCCTGGTAGCCGGGCTGGACAATGCCGTTAAAAAGTCCAAGGCCGGAGCGGAAAAGAGTGGTGCGCGGAAAAATAATTCCGGAAACTGTTACCGGCAAATTTACTTTTTCTATGGTTTTTACCAAGTAATATTTTCCCGGTTCAAAGACAAAAAAGTTTTCTTGCTCCGATTTTCCTTCCTCGTTTTTCGCCACAAGTTTGATGGCCGGAGTGTTTCGTTCTTCAACTCCCAAAAATCCATCACCTTCCAATTCGTAAATTTCCCCGAGCCGTAAATCAAAACCCGCGCCTTCGGGGTTATTTTTTTCCCGGTCGCATAAATTTTCAACCAAATTAATTTCCTTGACCAATTCGTGCAATTTTTTTATTCCAAGAATCATATTTTTTTAGTTTTATTATTTACCACAGTTATCACAGTTTGTTTCACTAATTTTAGTGAAATCTATATTGGCATAAACTGGGCCGTCGTATTTTCTGATGACAATTCCCCGTTTGTCGGCCAACTCTTGCGCCTCGTTTTCCTCTTCTTTCCCTTCGCCGCCGGTTTTTATTCGTTCGTATTTTTCAAAATAAACAATTTCTTTTACGCCGACATTGTTAAACGCTTTCATGCAGTCATAGCAGGGATAAAGGGCGGTGTAGACCGTGGCGCCGGAGAGCCGCCTCGTGTCTTGCGCGTTAATAATGCTATTTATTTCAGCGTGCGCCCCGCGGCAGCGTTTTAATTTTCCGGTCACAGGGTCGCCGTCAACTTTGGCGCAGCCGATTTCTATGCAGTGATCATCGCCGCAGGTCGGACCGTTGTAGCCGACAGAAACTATTCTTTTGTTAGCATCAACTACCACGACCCCGGCAGTATGATATCGGCAGGCAGTGCGCTGGGCGGCAATCAGTGCCATATTCATGAAAGTTTCGTCCCAAGATAGGCGATTCTTTCTAGGATTTTGTAAATTTCCCATATAAAATTTCCCCTATTTTAAAAATATTAGATTCTATGTATTTTAGCAAAATTAATATAATTATGCCAATGTTCAGGAAGGCACTAAAAAACACCCCGTTTAGAGGGCGTTTTTTTATGTGTAATTGAGTTTAAACAGCGATTTTAATCGCCGGACCCATGGTCGAGCAGAGGACGGCGGTTTGGATATAGACGCCTTTGGCCGCGGCCGGTTTGGCCTTGCGGACGGCTTCAATAAAAGCCGTAAGGTTTGCCAGAAGTTTTTCTTTGTCGTAGGAAACCTTGCCGAGCAATTGGTGGATATTTCCGCCATCGTCGTTTTTGAAGTTGATTTTACCTTTTTTCAATTCACTGATTATTTTTTTGATATTTGGGCTAACCGTTTCGGTTTTTGGGTTTGGCATCAAGCCTTTCGGCCCCAGTATTTTGGCTATTTGGGCAAGTTTAGGCATCATGGTTGGAGTAGCCACGGCAATTTCAAAATCGGCTTTTTCGGAGGATTTGATTTCCTTGATCAATTCTTCTCCGCCGACGATTTCCGCGCCGGCTTCTTTGGCTTCTTTTTCAAGAGCCGGTTCAACAAAAGCGGCGATCTTTTTTGTCTTGCCAATACCGTGCGGCAAAACAAGCGTGCCGCGCACTAATTGTTCGCCTTTTTTAGGATCAATGCCTAATTTGATGTGGATCTCGACTCCGGCGTCGAATTTTTCCTTAGGGCCGTTCTTAATCATGTCCAAAGCCTCGGCGAGTGAATAGTTCTTTTTCAGATCAATGGATTTTTTTGCCTCCTGGTAACGTTTTCCGCGCATAAGTTTTTGGTGGTAATGACGTCCCGCCCCGGCGGGACTCCCACTAAATTATTTTGTTATTTAAACTTCTTTATTGTTTTCTTTTACCTCGCGAGATTCTTTACTAATCATTTTCCAGTGCCAGATAAATAGGGGAATGGCGACGACGAGCATAGAAATATCGCGAACGGCGTTTTTCTGTTTTCTCGCGACTTTCAGAACGCCTTGCTGGTCCTGCCAATTTTTGTAATCGGCAAGCCAGTTTTGAATTTGCTGTTTTTCGTCGGCTGTTAGATCGCATTTGTCCGCGCACCTTTCTGCCGTTTCCGCCGTTTTTTGTTCGGGTGCTATGTAGGGAGCAACCGGTGGGGCCCAATCGTCAACTTTATCCGCGTTCTTGAAAACCCAGGTCGTGAGACCGAGATTGATTAAGTCTGCCGTGCTCCAAACGATCATCATGAGGGCGATTAGGGCGACAAGGTAAAAGTAGATGTTTCGAATGGAATTTAGTTTGAAAGCCATAAATTAGTTTGTAAGTTAATAAGTTTATAGGTTAGTAAGTTTAAAACTTTAGAACTTGTAAACTTAAAGTGAACGAAGTGAACGAAACTTATGAACTTTTAACCAACCACTTCCAGGCCCATCTGCCGCGCCGTGCCTTCAATGATTCTCATTGCCGCGTCAATATCATTGGCGTTCAGGTCCGGCATTTTTTTCTCGGCGATTTCCCGGATTTGCGTCCGGGTGACTTTCCCGACTTTTTCTTGCAGCGGTTTTCCTGAGCCCTTCTCGATTCCAGCCGCTTTTTTTAGAAGTTCGGCCGCCGGAGGGGTCTTAAGGACGAAAGTATAAGTACGATCTTCAAAAACCGTGATTTCAGCCGGAATAACGTCGCCAGCCATTTTTGCGGTGGCGGCGTTGAACTTGGTACAGAATTCGGCGATATTCAAACCGTGCTGACCCAAAGCCGGGCCGATCGGCGGAGCCGGGTTGGCCTTGCCGGCCTCGATTTGTAATTTTATAATCGTTTTAATTTTTTTTGCCATATAACTCGTGCGAATTTACGAATTAATGCGAATGAAACGAATAATTCATGTAATTCATGTTATTCGTGTGCATTCGTATATTTGTATCGCTATATTTTTTTAACTTGTAAAAAATCCAATTCCACCGGCGTCTCCCGCCCAAACATGCTCACCAATACTTTAACCTTGCCGCGGGCTTCGTCAATAGCCGAAATTTTTCCTTCAAAACCCTTGAACGGCCCGTCGTTGATTTTGACCGGCGCGCCGACCGTAACGTCGATTTTATATTGCGGTTCTTCGGCGCCCATCCTTTTCTGGAGTTGTTTAATCTCTGTTTCGGAAAGGGGAGTCGGAATCGTGCCCGTGCCGATAAAACCGGTAACATTCGGCGTGTTTCTTACCACATACCACGAATCATCCGTAACGATCATTTCCACAAGAACATAACCGGGAAATATTTTTTCAATGACCGTCCGGCGTTTGCCGTTTTTTATTTTTATTTTCTTTTCGGTCGGTATCAAAACATTGAAAATTTTGTCCTGCATGCCCATTGATTCGATTCTTTGTTTCAGGTTATGGGCGACATTTTCCTCGTAGCCGGAATAAGTGTGGATTGCGTACCAGAGCCTTCCTCTTTGGGCTATTTGTTTAGGCATACCCTGTTAGAAGTCTATCTTTTTCAATAAAAATTTATTTTAGGACAGACTTATTATTTCATTTAACCCCGTGTGTTCTGCGGAAAAAATTTTAAATAAAATTTTTTCTCAAGGACTTCCAACGGGGCATAGTCAAAAATTTAGGTTTTCAAATCTATTTTATATATTTTTCCATAACCCAAGTGAAAAGAAAATCAAGCGCGCCCAAGAATGCGGCGACACCCAAACTGATGCCAATAACAAGCAGAGTGTGATTTATCGTTTCTTTTTTGGTCGGCCAGACGACTTTTTTCAGTTCGCGGTAAGAGTCGCGC
Organism: uncultured Gammaproteobacteria bacterium; assembly: GCA_964479685.1. Classification (GTDB taxonomy): domain Bacteria; phylum Patescibacteriota; class Patescibacteriia; order XYB2-FULL-38-15; family XYB2-FULL-38-15; genus JBGSRW01. Next base: position 6,627 of record CAYZNO010000015.1, on the reverse strand, counting down.
AGGTAATTAGTTAATTTGTTGTTCGCGAGAGAAAGAGTCATTTTTGTTTTTTAATATATAATTAAAGGTTTTTTGGAGTTTTTAAAACAGCCTTGGCGGCTATTTATTATTTATTTAAGTATAGCACGGGGCAAAAATAATGCAAGGGTGTGGATTCATTATAAAATTTTACCAATAGCAATTTGAGCCGGTGTGTAATCTGTCTTGCCCTGCCTATGCCGCGCCCTACTTCTAAGAGCTTCCATGTCCAACGTAGTTCTGTCAAATGAGATTTCGCCAATGGTATCATTAGTTGGATTAGCGTATCGCACCACAACACGATCCCCTTTAAAATTTGTTGCTTCTCCCCCAAAAACTCCTGGCTGGACATGATTTGAGCATGAGTAAACATCCATTTTTTCTTGGTTACCCCTTTCAGTAAAGCTTGTTGATCCCTCAAGCTTACATGATTTGCAAGGATGTTCCCAATACGCCTTTTTTGCTTCGATTTCTGGCTCTCCTCTGTTTTCAAATGTTTCCATATAAAAGTTAATTAAGTTTTTTATCGACAGGAGAATAAATTTGTATCTTAGACCAAATTCTGCCGTCGACTCATATATCCAAATTTTTTACTGTTTTTGCGTGCGTCTGGATAAATCTTTTGCGTGGTTCGACTTCGTCGCCCATCAGGATATTAAAAGCTTCGTCAGCCATTTTTGCGTCACCAACATCAACTCTTTTCATGACTCTTTTTGCCGGATCCATGGTTGTTTCCCAGAGTTGTTCCGGATTCATTTCGCCTAAACCTTTGTAGCGCTGGATATTGATGCCGGGAACAGTAGCAACTGTTTCTTCGGCCGACACGTCGGCATTTTCTATTGGTGTTTTTTCGTCATGTTTTTTAGCCTTTTTGCTATCTTGTTTTTTCGATTTTTGTAGTTCAGCAACAATTTTTTCTTTTTCTTCGTCGCTGTAAACATAACGCATTTCTTTTCCCGACTGGATTTTGTAAAGCGGAGGTTGGGCAATGAAGATGTGACCCTTGGTTATGAGTTCGGGGAAGTAGCGGTAAAAAAGAGTTAAAAGCAGAGTGCGGATATGGGAACCGTCGACGTCGGCATCGGTCATGATAATTATTTTTCCGTAGCGCAGGCTCGTGATGTCAAATTGTTCGCCGATGTTCGTGCCAAGCGCTATGATGAGCGATTTTATTTCATTGTTGGCGAGCATTTTATCAAGGCGAGCCCGCTCCACGTTCAAAATTTTTCCGCGCAAAGGCAAAATGGCCTGGAAGTCGCGGTCGCGGCCTTGCTTGGCCGAACCGCCGGCCGAGTCTCCCTCAACGATATAAAGTTCGGTATTTTCCGGCTCGCGACTGGAACAGTCGGAAAGTTTTCCGGGTAGAGTGAGGCCGTCCAAAACTCCTTTTCTTAAAATAGTTTCGCGGGCGACTCGGGCCGCATTTCTCGCCCGAGAAGCCAAAATGCTTTTTTCAATAATACCCTCAGCGTCGCGGGGATGCTCTTCGAGAAATGCGGCGAAAGCTTCGGAAAAAACAGCATCAACCGCCGGCCGGACTTCAGGGTTGCCGAGTCGTGCTTTGGTCTGGCCTTCAAATTGCGGATCTTTAACTTTGACCGAGACGACCGCGGTTAATCCTTCGCGAACGTCTTCGCCAGTGAGATTTTCGTCTTTTTCTTTTAAGTATCCTTTGGTCCGGGCGTAGTTATTCAAAACACGGGTAAGCGCCGTGCGGAAGCCGACAATATGTGTTCCGCCGTCCGGATTAAAAATATTGTTGCAGAAAGCGTAAACCGTTTCTTTGTAGTCGGCGGTGTATTGCACAGCCAATTCGACGCCGACGCCCTCGGAATCTTTTTGCACGTAAAAAACATTTTCCTGTTTTAGTTCCTTGTTATGGTTCAGGTAACTGACATATGATCCGACGCCGCCTTCAAAATAAAAAACATAAGATGGCTCAGTATTTTTTTTGCTTTGGCGCTGGTCAAAAACCGAAATTTTTACGCCCTTGGTCAGATAGGCTTGCTGGCGGAGATGGGTGAGAATCGTTTCCAAGTTGAATTCGACGGTAGCGAAAATTTCCGGATCAGGTTCAAAAGTAATTGTCGTGCCGGTGCCGCGGGCGTTGCCGATCGGTTTAACTTTTCCCTGCGGCTTGCCTTTGGCATATTCTTGCATCCAAAGTTTGCCGTCGCGCCTAACTTCGGCCCGCATATATTTTGAAAGGGCGTTAACAACCGAAACGCCGACGCCGTGCAGGCCGCCGGAAACTTTGTATCCGCCGGCCCCGAATTTTCCGCCGGCATGAAGAATGGTTAAAACGGTTTCGAGTGCCGATTTTTTTGTCTGTTTATGGATTTCAACCGGAATGCCGCGGCCGTTATCAGCTACGGCGATTTTATTACCCGGAATAAGTTTGACTTCGATGTCGGTGCAGTGTCCGGCCATGGCTTCGTCAATGGAGTTATCAACCACTTCCCAAATTAAATGATGCAGGCCGTCCGGCCCAGTTGTGCCGATATACATGCCCGGCCGGCGGCGGACCGCTTCAAGGCCTTCAAGCACGGTAATTTGTTTTGCGCCGTATTCTTCTTTTCTAGGTTTAACTTGTTTTGTCATAAATAAAAAAATTGGACCTCTCCGCCAGAGGCGGATGCGCCTTAGGCGCAAAAACTCAAAGCTCAAATGTCAAATTTTGAACTTGGAAATTGGGTGTGATTTTGCTAAGTTTTATCATCTTAATTATAGCATAATGTTTTTATGGAAACAAGCTCCGTCGGAGGTTTGTTTTTTTGTCATCCCCGACCCGATCAGGGATCCAGTTCCTAATTCTGGATTCCCCGGTCAAGCCGGGATGACATAGAAAGAGGGGTTGACAGAATGGGTAAAATAAACTATTATGGAGTGTTGGAATATCCTGGTTTTCTTTTAGTATATTTGTCATTGCGAGCCGCAGCGAAGCAATCCCCTGACAACGAACCTGACAACGAAGTTGATGAGATTGCTTCATCTCCGCCAGTGGGCGGATCCTCGCAATGACAGTGTATTGGAAGAAGGCTGGGAAACCGGCGCTTCCTCTTTGCCGCATCGGCGAGGAGAAAGCTTTCGCGTAAGCGGAGGCAAAAGGAAATGAATATGGATACCCTGCGTTCCGTGTCCCATCTGCAGCGCGAGCTCGGCGACGAGCTGTTCGCGGCCCTCGTGAACTCGGACAACACCGCGGCCGTGCGGGAGTTCGCCGAGACGCTCGTCGCGTCCGCCGTCCTTTCCGCCGAGATGACCATCGGCGGCCGCACCTACGAAATTCTCGGCTTTCTCAAGGAAGGCGAGGAGAGCGTCCGCGGCGACATGATGGTCTCCCGCGCCAAGGAGATGAACGCCTACCTCGGCAAGGAGGACTGCGAGTTCCTCCTCGCCCACCGGGGCGAGATCCCGCCCGCCCTCCGCAGCAAGGCCGTCTTCGTCTTCCCGGACTGGCGGGACCCGAGCGGTCGCGGGCGCGTGGCGTACGTCGGCTGGGGCGACGACGGCTGGTACCAGGACTGGGACTGGCTCGGCCGCGACTGGCATGGCTTCGTCCGTCTGCTCCGTCGCAAGGCCGCGTAGTTCATAACCTCAATGTCATCCTCGGACTTGATCCGAGGATCCAGTTCTCTGGATTCCCGCTTCCGCGGGAATGGCAAAGAGGAGGTGTTTGACCCTCGGATTTTGTACTTTTAGTACAGAGTTCGGGGGTCGTTTTTTATTTATTTCCCCGCGAGGACAAGCCGCAGCGCCGGACGAGCGGTTGGTAATTAATAACCCCGCACCAAGCCTCTCTTCAAAACTTTCAATTTAGAAAAAAGGGAGCCGCAGGCGTTTCCGTGAATTATATGTTAATTAACATCTATCCATCTTTGGGCTTTGGTGCCGGGGTATTTTCATAACGCCCCTGGCCCTCTTATCTTAAGAGGGGAGATATTGGTATATTTTTATTTTTGCCGTATTTTGATATAATAAAGGCATAATTTATTAAGGTTAATTTTGCTATGGGTATTGAAGACCGTATGGCCGAGGCCATGGACCGGCGGAGAGTTTGGGGATATACGGACGACGAAAAATTCAATTCGGAAATTGCCAGGGCCTGGAAAAAATCGGCTTTTAATCCAAATGATTTCGCGCCGAAGCCCTATTCGCGCGACGAAATTTCTTTTGACGAAGCCAGGGTCGCCAAAATAAAAAAATCCCCGGATTATGTCCATGAACGGGGGAGCGAAACGGTTGCCCTGGAATACGTTTTGATGGAAGGCATCCAGGTGCGCGGCTGGTTCGGCGACGAAGTCGTTTCAGTCCGGAAAACGGCCGAGTATGACGATGTTTTTAATGGGGCGGATTTTGTCGTGACTTTTGAGTCCGAAGATACTGGGCAATTGGTAAATTTGGCGATTGACGCGACGACTTCAACCGATCGGTCGGTTTTGGACAGAAAAGAGGGGAAAATTATTGAAAATTTAAGGCGGGGAAAACTGACGGAAATAAAATATTTTGAAGATCCTGACGGAAAGCGCGGACCGGCTTTTATGCCGCGGGTTGTTTTGGGTCTAGATGCGGAAAAAACTTTAAAACTCCAGAAAATGTTTGTGGAAAAGACCAGTGCGGGGGCTCTGACGCCGGAAGCGATAGATTTTTTGCGGGCGGCCCAGGAACAGTTGCTCCATTTTATAAATTACGTTTTGCATCGGAATAGTTTGCTCGGCGAAGGGCGCGCATTGCAATCTTCGCACGAGGCAAGAAAATTCGCCGAAGATCATAGCGAAGAGATCGGTCCGGAAATAGAGAGAATTGTCGAAAGTCATCTTCTTGTTCTTGAAATTATCGAGACGGAACTCGGAAGAAAAAACGGATAAAAAAGATCGCCGGAAAAAATCAGGCGATCGGGAATCAGGAAGCGTCCGGCGGAAGGTCTTTCGCGCCGTCTTCCTCCTCTTGGGCTGGCGGGTTATCGGCAAGGTCGGCTTCGGAAACGCGGCGGGCAATCTCGCCGGTATCGTAGACGCCGCTTGGCAGCTTCG
>CAYZNO010000015.1:0-1566 GCA_964479685.1 uncultured Gammaproteobacteria bacterium | reverse complement strand
AATGACGGGCAAAGGAATTACACGGCCTCACTCGGGCTTTTCCTTTTTCTCCATGTTTCTACCTCCAACGAATCAAATTAACATCAGGCGGAAATTTTGTCAAGGATAATATTTAAATTCAATAACATAGATTTTTATGGCGCCACAAGATCCATCTTCAAATTTTGAAAATCTTTCAGAGCAGCAGTTAAAAGCGGCGAGATGGTATGTTTCGCATAAATTATTGCTGAAGAAAACTTTAATTGGCGCGTTGATTGCTTTTTCAGCCGGATTTTTGGGCTACGGGCTTTATGGTCTCATAAATTATTATTTTATTGAAGGGCCGGCTTTCAATCGGGCGCTGCGGGAATTCAGCCAGCCTATTGATTTTGAATCATTGAGGAGTAAACTTCAGCCACAGGGCCTCGAAGTTGGCGCGGTTTCGATTCTTTCCAGGGGGAAAGAAAAATACGATTTGGCCGCGGAAATCTATAATCCAAATCCAAATTGGCGGGTTGAGTTTAGCTATACTTTTGTGGTAGATGGGCAGGAACTTGATCCACAGAAAGGTTTTCTTCTTCCCGGCGAAGAGAAATTTTTGCTGAAACTAAGTTTTGAATCCAAAGTAAAACCCCGCCGGGGGGAGGTTGAAATAAAAGATCTGAATTGGCAAAGAATAGACGTAAAGAAAATTCCCGATTATTCGGCTTGGCAGAATGAACGCCTTAATTTCGTTTTTGAAGACGTTAAATTTTCTCCGGCCGTGATCCGCGACACGATTGCCATTAGCCGGGCCTCTTTCAATGCTAAAAACATGACTGCCTACGGTTTCTGGAACGTCGGTTTATATATTGTGCTTTATCGGGGCAGCTCAATTGCCGGCATAACCTACGTTACGCTCCAGGAATTTATCTCTGGACAAACCCGGCCGGTTGAAGTAAGCTGGTTTGAGTCGCTGCCATCGATTACTCAGGTGAAAGTTATCCCGGAAGTCAATCTTTTTGACGAACGGGTTTACATGCCGGTTAATTGAACGCAAAACTCAAAGGTCAAAACTCAAAGGTTTATAGTTTTTAGTTGTGGTTTTGAGTTTTAAGTTTTGCGTTTTAAATTTATGTTGTCGAGATACTTTTTTTTCCTAAAGCGTTTTGATTGGGTGCTTGCTATTTCAGTTTTTCTTCTTTTGGTTTTGAGCCTCATCGCTCTTTATAGCATATCGTTAAGCCGGGCCGTGCCGGATTTTTCCAACTTCACTAAGCAAATTATTTTTATCGCGATCGGCTTGGCGGTCTTTTTCGTTGCGAGCATAGTTGATTATAAATGGCTCAAGTTTTACAGTTGGGTTTTCTATGGTCTGGCCATAGCGCTTTTGGTCGGAGTTTTGATTTTCGGGCACGTAATTCGAGGGACAAAAGGTTGGTTTGGATTTTCCTGGTTTAATTTCCAGCCGGTTGAGTTCGCAAAATTGGCATTAATCATTGTTTTGAGCAGATATTTCGTCCGCGGGGCGCACGAATTTTTCCGTTTTCAGCATATATTAATGAGCGGACTCTTAACCGGAGTTTTGGTAATTTTAGTTTTATTTCA
>CAYZNO010000014.1:0-12306 GCA_964479685.1 uncultured Gammaproteobacteria bacterium | reverse complement strand
AAATAGGGCAGGGGAGCGGCGCTCCTTTTTTTATTTGATTTATTTCAATTTTTTTGTTAATCTTAAATAAAGTTTTAGGTATTAAATATCAAATATATGGACAGGTCATTCGCCGGGGCAAGAAGGATGTTTGTTTTAGCGTTATTTACGGCGGGTTTAGTCCTGCCTTCTTTTTGTTACGGCGCGGAAGGAAAAATTTTCGAGGCGCGGATATTTAACGCGGCTAATTTTTCTATTGAAAAAAATTTCGATGTTTCTTTCCCAAAAGTCAGGGAAGCGGGCAGTCTGGCCACGGTCGATCTTGGTGGAGACGGGATAGACGAGATTTTGGTCGGTGCTCCAAAAGGGGAAAAACCTGAGATAAAAATTTACCGTAAGGACGGATCGCTTGTAAATTCCTTTTTGGCTTATGATGAAAAATTTTCAGGCGGAGTGAATGTGTCGGCCGGTGATTTTAACAGTGACGGAAAGGAAGAAATAGTAACGAGCCTAGGATCTGGCGGCAGAGCCGAGATAAAAATTTTTGACGGATACGGAAAGATGATAACGGATAAAGGGTTCTTTGCCTTTAGTGAAAATTTAAAAAATGGCGCCAAAGTTGCGTCCGGTGATATAAATGGCGACGGTAATGATGAAATAATCATCGGAAGCGGGGCCGGCCAGCGGGCGGAAATAAAATTTTTTAAAAGCAGCGGTGAGTTTTTGGGTAAGATTAGCCCGGATGGAATAAACGACTGGAGCGGGGTTAATTTGGTTGTCGGAGATATTGATTCGGATGGCGTGGCGGAAATTATTACTGCTCCCGGCTGGGGGAGCTCACCGGAAGTACTGATTCTGGAATCAGACGGCCAGGTTCTGAAAAAGTTTTTGGTTTTTGATAAGGGTTTCCGGGGCGGGGTCAATCTGGCATTAGGTGATGTAGATGGTGACGGGAGCAAGGAGATTGTTGCCGGCGCCGGTTTTACCGGTGGACCGCACGTTAGGATATTTGATGTCAAAGGAAACCTCAAAGATCAATTTTTCCCTTTTGATAAAAATCGGCGGAGCGGGGTTTTGGTTGCCGCGGGGAAGTTTGGTTCCGAAGGAGACAGTCTGGTTGCGATTCCCGAAAAAACTGAAACCAGCGGCCGCAATGATTTGTATAAATATATTGAAGTTGATATCAGCGAGCAAAAAATGAAATTTTATGAAAACGGTTTTCTTCTCGGCGAGCATATTGTCTCTACCGGAATGTTAAAGATGCCGACTCCGCTCGGCGATTTTAAAATTTTATCTAAATCGGAAGTCGCCTATTCCAATGCCTATAAATTGTATATGCCGAACTTTATGCTTTTTACCAAAAGCGGGGCCGGTATCCACGGCTTGCCTTATTGGAAAAACGGCAGCAAGTTTGTCTATGAAGGAGTAAATCATTTGGGCAAACGAGTTTCGCACGGGTGCATCAGGCTGGCGCTTGATGCCGCCAAGAAAATTTATAGCTGGGCGGATTTAGGCACTCCTGTAATTGTCCATCAATGAAGAATAATAAAAAATTGGTTTTTTTCATCAACACCGTGGTTTCCGGAGAAATTTCGGTTCGGGTATTTGGCGGCACGAAGAAAATGGAAATGAGGGTCTCTGGCAAATCGGACAAGATTTTAGTCTTAGCCGACAAATTTTTTAAAAAAAATAATTTTAAATTGGAAGATCTTAGTGGTATCGCCGTTCTTTCCGGGCCAGGTTCTTTTACCGCTCTGCGCCAGGGGATAGTCGCGGCAAATGCGTTGAGTTATATTTTGGAGATTCCCGTAGTCGGAATCAGACTTGATGAATTTAGCAATGATGACGAGTTAATTACGGTAATCAATAAAAAGATTAAAAAAGCCAAGACAGGGGAAATTGTTTTGCCTTTTTACGGAGGGGAACCTAATATCACTAGGCAAAGGAATTAGTTATCCACAGAAATTTTGAAATATCATAAATCCACTTATGCACATGAGTGGATTTTTTGTTTTATTGTAAAGAAAAAACTTTATTTAAATTGGGTGGTTGACAAGATTGGAAAAGTGGTGTAAAATGGAAGTATAGGATACAAAAGTGGATAAAAGTGGGGATAGATATGGTATTCTGTGGATAACTTCCCCTTTAACCCAGGTGGGAAGGTAGATTAGCCGAGATTTTCCGCGCTAATCCCACGAGCCATAGAACCTCATTCTTCCACTTTTTGTTCTCTCTCTAAAATATGTTTATTGGTGAATACAATCACCCCATACGAAGTTTCAGTAGGGCGGTGTGCTCGGCGGGGCAACGGTCTTAGACGATCGGTGGACGAAGCCATTGGTCAAAACCTTTACTTCGCACGGGGCGGGACTTAGATGGGCCGCGTAAAATTATTCGAATAAAATAAAATTTATTTTCATGTTCATCGGCGAATACAATCACACAATTGATGAAAAGGGGAGGCTGGCAGTTCCGATAAAGTTTCGGGCAAAACTTGCCAAAGGAGCGGTTGTCACGCGAGGTCTAGATAACTGTCTCTTTTTGTACACTGGAACGGAATGGAAAGATTTGGCCGAAAGATTGTCAAAATTGCCTATTAGCAAAGCCAACACCAGAGCCTTCGCGAGACTGATGCTCGCCGGGGCGATGGACGTTTCTTTGGATAAGCAGGGAAGGATTATTTTGCCTGATTATTTAAGGAAATACGCCGGCATGAAAAAAAACGTTGTTGTAGCCGGTCTTTACAATCGTCTAGAAATTTGGGATGAAGCGAAATGGGAAATTTATAAAAACGGAACAGAAAAATCAAGCGGCGATATCGCCGAGCAATTAGGCGAACTGGGAGTTTAATATGGCGATTGAAGCCAAACATACCCCAGTTCTTTTAAATGAAGTTATTGAATTTTTAAACCCGCGGCCAAATCAGAATTTTATAGATTGCACTTTGGGCGCCGGCGGTCACACGGCGGAGATTTTAAAAAGGACGGCGCCAAACGGAAAAGTTTTAGGGATAGATCTTGATGGGCGAGCAATCGAAATTGCTAAAAAGAATATCGGCAGCGAGAGGTTGATGGCAGTCAATGACAGTTATAAAAATTTGGAAAAAATAGTTCTTCAAAATAATTTTAGCGATATTTCCGGTATCCTTGTTGATCTCGGATATTCATCGATGGAAATAACTGATTCCGAAAAAGGTTTTTCGTTTCAGATTGATGCGCCGCTAGACATGCGTTACGGAAACGAGGGGGTTACGGCGGCGGAAATAATCGCGAAATCGCGAGAAAGCGAACTGGAAAAAATTTTTCGCGATTACGGGGAGGAGAGGTTCGCCAAAAAGATCGCCCATAAAATTTGCGTCCGGCGCGAAACCAATCCGATAAGAACGACGTCGGAATTGGTTGAAATTATAGCTGAGGCGGTTCCAAAAAAATTTCAGCACGGCCGAATCCATTTTGCGACAAAAATTTTTCAAGCCCTGAGGATCGCCGTAAACGACGAACTTGGAAATCTCGAGGCGGTTTTGCCCCAGGCGGTAAAAATCCTGAACCCCGGCGGACGAATAGCAGTAATTTCCTTTCATTCACTGGAAGACAGAATAGTGAAAAATTTTTTCAGAAGAGAAGCGGCCGGATGTATTTGTCCCAAGGAATTTCCCGTCTGTAACTGCGGCCACAAAGCAATTTTAAAAATTTTAAATAAAAAACCACTAGTACCCAGCGAGGAGGAGGCAAAAATAAATCCCAGGTCCCGTAGCGCGAAGCTCCGAGTGGCCGAGCGATTATAGTTTTTGGCCCCAAAATAATCTATGTCTAAGTTTTTGGCGCTGATCAACAACAAGGCCAAGAAAGAGAATTGCGGCATCAAACCAAACGGATGCCGCAGATTCAGGTTAGATTTGAAAGCGGTGAATATCGCCGTCACGATTGCCATCTGCGTTACCGGAGTTATCTATCTCGCGAAAATCAATGACATAGCGATTCAGGGGTTTAAAATGAAAGAACTTGATGAAAAACAAGCGGTTCTCAAAGATAATATAAAGAAAATGGAAATGCAGGTTGCCGAGATGCAATCAATGCAGAAAATCCAAGAAAGAATCAACAAACTTGGTATGGTGGGCGTAGCCCAAGTAAAATACGTGTCGGCTGGCGGAGCGGTTGCTGTAAAGTAATTTAACGAAATACGCACATTTTTCTTAGCTTTCTTTTTTGAAAATTGTGCTCTAAACGGCTTTTTCCTTCCTTTGTTCAAGGGCGAAAAAGCCGTTTTTTGTTTTTAAAAAAATTTTGAAAATAAAGACCAAAGTGATAAAATATAGTTATGTTTAAAATAATAAAACAATCAAAAATTTCACGGGCTCGGTGCGGAAAAATTAAATTAGCGCATGGTATTATCGAGACGCCGTTTTTTATGCCGATTGCCACCAAGGCCTCGGTTAAAGCGGCCGACAGTTTTGATCTGGAAAATTTGGGCGCGGAAATAATTTTATCCAACACTTACCACCTGATGCTCAGGCCAGGAATGGAAGTAATTAAAAAAGCCGGCGGATTGCATAAATTCATGAATTGGCGCCGGCCGATTTTAACCGACAGCGGGGGATACCAGGTTTTTTCTCTGGCCGGTCAGAGAAAGATAAAAGAAGACGGGGTAGTTTTTCATTCCCATATCGACGGGCAAAAATTTTTCTTGACGCCGGAACTGGCGTTGAAAATTCAAAAGGATATTGGGTCGGATATTGTTATGGTTTTGGATATTTGCGCGCCGTACCCCTGTTCACGCAAGGAAGCAGAGAAATCAGCGCGCCTTACGACCAAGTGGGCGGAGATTTCTAAAAAACAAAAAATGGCCAAGGGGCAAAAAGTTTTCGGAATAGTCCAGGGAAGCATTTATAAGGATCTCCGGAAACAAAGCGCCGAAGAATTGATTGGGCTTGGTTTCGACGGTTACGCGGTTGGCGGGCTGGCGGTCGGCGAACCGCGCGACAAAATGATGGATATTCTGGATTATACCGTTCCTGTTTTGCCGACTGATAAGCCGCGATACTTAATGGGCGTCGGCCAGCCGGAAGAAATTGTTGAAGCAGTGCGAAGAGGAATTGATATGTTTGATTGTGTCCTTCCGACAAGAAATGCCCGCCACGGCCTGCTTTATGTTTTTATTGGAAACAAAAAATTATCCGGAAATAAATTTTATAAAACCTTGCATATCACCAACGAAAAGTTCAAGAAAGATTTTTCGCCGCTGGATAAAAAGTGTTCTTGCCTTACCTGTAAAAACTATACACGTGCCTATCTGCGCCATCTCTTTGCCGCCGGCGAACCTTTGGCGCTTCGGCTGGCCACGATCCATAATGTTAATTTTTACCTCGAATTGATGAGACAGATAAGAAAAACGATAGTTTCCGGGAAATTTTAGGATTACCACGAAATCGGATATTGTGCTAAAATAGAATAATATGGCTCAAAAAGTAACAGGCAGTCTGGCCAGAGATATTTTGCTCGAAACCGTTCGGGAAATTTTATATTTCCCGGCCTGGTGGTACACGGTCGGTCTCGGCAAGGCGGCAAATTTTTCCTGGCACAGAGTAAAGAATATGGAAATCCGGCTCGGGGTCGGGATATGGATTAAAAATCTTTTCACCCCGATGTTTGGCCAGCGGGATATCGCCGGGAAGCTGATCAGTTTTTTTATCAGAGTTTTTCAGATTATTTTCCGGTCAATCGCTCTGGTTTTATGGAGCGCCGTGATGGCGGCTTTGTTTTTATTTTGGGTTGCCCTGCCAATCGTGGCGGTTTTGTTAATTATTTTAAACTTAGCCGCATTATAAAATATGACCAATGAAGAAAACAATTTATTGATCTGCCCTGCCTGCGGCGGCAGCGGAAAAGTCGGGGCTGGGAAATGCCTTGGTTGTTACGGCTTTGGCGCCGGGCTTTGGCGCGATGGCAGATTTTTATATTGGAATAAAACCATTACCAGCCAGGAACTTCAAAAACAAAAAATAAAAAAATTTTTAAATTTGATTTTATTCGGAGCGACTTTTCTCTTCGGATTCGGAGCGCTTCTTTTTTTAATCTGGAAAATCTACGGAGTGGAAGCCGGCCTGGCGCTTAAGGCTAATTTCTGGTTTGGTGGCAATCCGGCGGTAATTTTGTTCGCGCTGTCTTTGATCGGCGACATGTATCTGCTTTACCGTTTTAGCGAGGAGGCGGCGATGAAAGGAAAAGTGGAAGAAAAGAAATACGAGGAAGAAAAACCGGGTAAGGAAAAAGAAACCCCAATTCAGGCAATTGCAAGCCTGATCGAGGCCCGCCAACTGTCCGCCAAAATAAAAATCGACGTGGACAAAACCTTGAGTCCGGAAGCCGAGCGGGTTCTAGTTGACGCCTGGAAGGCGGCGTTGAAATTCGGACACTCCGCGGTCCGGCCGCTCCATATTTTTGGCGCTCTTCTTTTTTCTGGAAAATCAGCGGTTGTTTTCGGTCGGCTGGGAGTCGGATTGAAAGAACTTCAGGAAAAAATTATTAAACAACTTTCAGCAATACCAGCAGACCTTCCCGAACGGGCCGAATCAGTTTTTTCTCCGGCAACCATCCAGATTTTTTTTGACGCTTATGCCGAGGCTTATACTTCCCGCCGTAGCCAGATTGATATCGCTGAACTTTTGCTCGTCACGGCCCGGGCAGAGGAAATTATTCAGGAAATTTTGTACGCCTTTGAAGTGGACATGAAAAAATTGGAAAACGTGGTCGCCTGGCTCCGGATTTCCGAAATGCTCCGCAAAAAATGGAAAGAGTCGCGGGCCCTGGCGCGGCTCCGCCCTGGCGGGACCATGTCGCGGGCCATGACCGCCATGGCCACGCCATATCTTGACCGCTTCAGTGAAGATTTTACTTTAATGGCCAAATACGCGTATTTTGCTCCTTGTATTGATCGGGAAAAAGAAATTGAAGAAGTTTTCAGAATTATTGAAGGCGGCCGGCAGAGTGCGATTTTGGTCGGTCAGGCGGGCGTCGGCAAAACAACTATTATCCAGGGCATTGCCGAGCTGATGCTTGAAGAGCGCGTCCCGAAAATTTTACAGGATAAAAGATTAGTCAGTTTGAATGTAGGACAACTTGTTGCCGGAGCGACTCCGGCCGAGGCCCAGGAACGGCTTTTGATAATCTGCGCCGATATTGCCCGGGCCGGGAATATAGTTCTTTATGTTCCGAATATTGAAGGTATGAGTGGCATTTCGGCTGGCGGAGAGGAAAGTGTTGATTTGTCCAGAGTCTTGGCCGACGAACTTGCCAAAGGATATTTTTTCGCCCTGGCCTCAACGACTTCGGCAAATTACAGCCAGTACATTGAAAATTCGGCGCTTGGCAATGTTTTTCAAAAAGTGGCGATTGAAGAGCCGGAAGTCGACGAAGCGATTCAGATTCTCGAGGCCAAAGCCGGCGGGATAGAATATCAGAACAATGTCATATTTTCCTATGATGCTCTGGAACGGGCGGTTAAACTTTCCGACCGATATCTGCACGAGCGGTATTTGCCGGAAAAAGCCATAGAAATTTTACGCGAAGCGGCTCATTACACGAGGACCAAGAGTGGCGACGGAGCGGTCGTCCGCGGCGAACAGGTTGCCGAGGTGATTGCCCAAAAAACCAAAATTCCGGTTACGGCCGTGACCGAAGCCGAGTCGGAAAAATTACTGCGCCTGGAAGAGGTGATGCACGAGCGCGTTATTGGTCAGGATGAAGCGGTTAAAATGGTCGCCGCGGCCCTACGTCGTGCCAGAGCCGAACTCCGCGAAGGCAAACGGCCGATTGCTAATTTTCTATTTTTGGGGCCGACCGGCGTCGGTAAAACTGAAACCGCTAAAACCGTGGCAGAAGTTTATTTTGGCAACGAGGAAAATATGATCCGGCTTGATATGTCAGAATATCAGGATCAGACAAGCATTTATCGGCTGATCGGCATGCCTGGCGGGGCCTCGCAGGGATACCTTACCGAGGCGGTGCGCAAGAGCCCGTTTACCCTATTACTTTTAGATGAAATTGAAAAAGCCCATCCCGATATTTTAAATATATTTTTACAGGTGATGGACGATGGCCGGCTGACCGACAATATGGGTCGGACAATTGATTTTACCAATGTTATTCTGATCGCGACTTCGAACGCCGGCTCACCGGCAATACAAGAGGGGATAAGACAAGGCCTGCCGGTCGAGCAAATCAAGGACCGTCTGATTAACGTAGAGTTGAAACCTTATTTCCGGCCGGAATTTTTAAACCGTTTTGATGGGATTGTCGTTTATAAGCCATTGGCCGCCGAAGAGATCAAAACGATTGCCAGATTAATGCTTGACAAAATAGCAAAACGGCTTGAAAATAAGCATGGAATTATTTTTGAGGCAACCGAAGAGGCGGTCAGCGAACTTGCGGCCGCCGGATTTGATCCGGTCTTCGGGGCAAGGCCTTTGCGCCGGGTAATTCAGGAAAGAGTCGAAGACGGCCTGACCAATCTGATTTTAGGGAAACAGGTCGGGAGGCGTGACAAGGTCGTTATGGAGGCCGGAGGCAATTTCCGGATAGAAAAAGCCCAGGCATTATAAATTCAAATTCATTATGTATTTTCTTCCGTTTCTTGTCGCGTTCGGTTTGGCCGTTATCGCAACCTACGGGGTCCGCCGGCTGGCTTTGGGATGGAAAATAGTTGACGAGCCGGATGAAGAAAGAAAAATTCATAAAAAGTCGATTCCGCTTCTGGGCGGGTTGGCTATTTTTATATCTTTTTTCGCCGTGCTGGGCTATTATTTTTTCTTTACCGATAAAATGGCCGGCGGCCAGATTTTGGGAAAACATCTCGTCGGAGTATTTATCGGCGGACTTTTGATTATGATCGGCGGATTTTTGGATGACAAATATAAACTGGCGCCCAAATGGCAGATTGTCTGGCCAACGCTTGCGGCGGCCGTTGTTATCGTGAGTGGCATCGGCGTAAATTATATTTCAAATCCTTTGGGCGGAGTGATCGACCTGAACAACTGGGAAAAAATTCTTTTCTGGTGGAACGGCACTCCTTATAAAATCACTTTACTGGCCGATCTTTTCACCCTGGTCTGGCTTTTGGGCATGATGTATACGACGAAATTCTTGGACGGCCTGGACGGTTTAGTTTCCGGAGTGACAACCATCGGCGCGATTATTATCTTTTTTGTGAGTTTAATGGCCGAAGTTTCCCAGCCGGAAACGGCTTTGCTCGCCATAATTTTTGCCGGCGCCTGTCTCGGGTTTCTCGCCTGGAATTTTAATCCGGCGAAAATTTTCCTTGGCGAAGGCGGGAGTTTGTTTACCGGCTTTATTCTCGGAGTTCTTTCAATCATTGCCGGCGGAAAAATCGCCACCACTTTGCTCATCATGGGTTTGCCGATTCTGGACGCCTTTTTAGTCCTCCTCCAGCGCCTGGCCGCGAAACCCAAGAGTCTGGTTCTGGCCGATCAGAAGCATTTGCATTTCCGGATGCTTGACGCCGGGATGAGCCAGCGCCAGGCGGTTCTGTCGCTTTATTTTGTTACCCTGGTTTTCGGGACTTCAACATTGGTTTTAAAGTCGGAAGGAAAACTTTTCGCTCTTGGCGCTCTTTGTTTCTTGGGCGTGATTTGGACAGTGGTCTTGCTCAAAAGCTACAGTAACCGGCGGAATTTGGGAGAGTAGACACCCCTCCTTTCTAAGGAGGGGATCAAGGGGTGGTTATGACTAAAATATTTAACAGAAAATCACAGAAGGTTGTGCGTCAAAATCTTCGCAATCGCCCCACGTATTATGAAAAAATATTTTGGCGTTATTTGCGCGGGAGCAATCTGGGAGGTTACAAATTTCGCCGTCAGCAGGGGATAGGGCCGTATGTTGTTGATTTTTATTGTCCGGAAGCTAACCTGGCACTGGAAATTGACGGGGATAGCCATTATCAAACCGGAGCCGCAAAATATGATAAAGTAAGACAACAGTTTATTGAAAAAATGGGCATAAAAGTTGTACGCTTTACGGATAACGACATACGAGATAATTTAGATGAAGTATTGGAAATAGTTTTACAAAAATTGTGCACCACCCCCAACCCCTCCTCGGAGAGGAGGGGAAACAAAAAAATCTCCCCTCATTTTTAAGGAGGGGATTGCGAGGTGGTTTTCCTCTAATCTTAGCCAAAATTTGAATATATTATAAATAATCTGTCAAAAACTCTTGACAGATTGTTGTTTTTATGCTATACTTAATTGTTAAGATGAAAGAGTGCGAAGTCGTACCTTACAACTGAAAAATAAGTGGTTTGAGAGAGACTCGCCAATTCGGCGCGGAAAACCACCCTTAGATTATTTTTATAAATAATTTATAACGGGCGGATTCTCTCCGCCCGTTTTTCGTATAAAAAATTATTCTTCGAGCGGAGCGAAGCGGAGTCGAGAAGCGGTTCTCGACTCGGGCAAAACCCTCGCTCGAACAGTAAATTGACTTGAGGCGGCAAAATATTGTCGGTTCAAGCCAGGGCAGAAGCGCAAGTTTCTGCTCGAAGTGAGGAAATAATCTTCGCCGGCATGGTGTTGGCGAAGACAATGTTCTTTTCACTGCTCCATCGGAGCAACAACAAGGAAGGGAAGAAGGAGAAAGAGATGAAGAAGGCACTGACGGTTCTGTCCGCGACGCTGGTGTGCGTGGCGTTCGGTTGCGGCGACAATGACGGCATCGTGCCGTGCAGTCAGGAAGGGATCGCCCAGGGCGTGGTCTACGTCGACGATCTCGACTGCGACGGCGTTCCGAACGAGGTCGACAACTGCATGTTCGTGGCCAACGGCGAAGGGACCGGCAATCAGGCGGACCGTGACGGCGACACCGTTGGTGACACCTGCGATCCGTTCGATGACAGAGAGTGTCTTACGAGCGCCGGCTGCGACGACCATGATTCCTGCACGGTCGACCTCTGCGAGGTTGGCCACCTCTGCCAGCACATCCCATCCGACGATCCGGCCTGCGAGCCGGAACAGCCTGAGTGCACGATCGACGCCGACTGCTCCGAGTTCAATACCGAGTGTCTCATCTTCCGTTGCCTGGCGAACTACTGCTTCGCGGGCGAGCGCGACGAGGATGGCGACGGCCACGTTCTCTGCGGCGGATTGCCTTCGGGCTACTACGACTGCGACGACCGTGACCCGAACGTGTTCCCTGGCGCCGATGAGACCTGCGACGGCCGCGACAACGACTGCGACGGTGAGACGGACGAAGGTGTCACCGAAACGCGCTACCGCGACGAAGATGGCGACGGCTACGGCGATCCCGAGTTCTCTGGCGTGGTCTGCGTTGATGCGCCTCCAGTGGAAGGTGCGCGAGTGCCCGGCGACTGCAACGATCACGACGCGGCCATCAATCCGAGCGCCGACGAAACCTGCGACGAACTGGACAACGACTGCGACGGCGAATTGAACGAGGGGCTCCTGGATTGTCCCATCAATTGCATTGGCAGCGCCGCTCTCTGCGACTGCGGAGAAAACTACGGCGTGGCCGCATGCAATTCTGACGGGACAACCGGCGAGTGCCAGTGCCCGGTCTGCGGAGACGGAGTATGTCTCCGCTACTGGCCGCCGATCGTGGTTATCGAGAATCACGATAACTGCCCCGAAGACTGCGATTGGTAGTTCCTTCCAAATATGCCGGCTTCCGAAAGTACGCCGGAAATCGTCCGAGTCCTTCGGACGGTGACTCGTAAATTTTCCTACATCACCGCAAGGTGACAGCAAGAAAAAATACGAGCTTGCGGAACTTGCAATGAGTTCCGCCCTTTTTCGAGGGCATCACGAAAGTGGTGCACTCGAAGTGAGGAAAGTTTCTCGGCGCGCGAATCATCGCGTGTCCGGGAGCAGGAGTTCGTTGAATTGTCCCGCATCGTTGCGGGACCGGAGGAGTTAAAATGGCGGAACTTCTTTTCGTCGGTTGGATCGCGATCGTTCTGACGGGCGGCGCGGCGGTCGTTTACCCCTGGCTGAGTGGCAAGCCGGTGGACAAAGCGATCCTGCCGTGGACCCTGGTGGCGCTCGTTCTCTTGGCCTTCAGCCACGTGACAGGCTATACAGTCAAGGAGGAGGGCTACACGATTGAAACCCTTCCGGCGGTCGGCACGATCGTGCTGGCCATGGTCGTTCCCATGGCCTACTTCTTCTCAGTGGTTGCAAAGAAACTGATGAAGAAGTAGGGGTCTGGCTCCTTTCTAAACGTCCTGGCTTCCAAAGTATGCCAGGAAAATCGTCCGAGTCCTTCGGACGGTGACTCGTAAATTTTCCTACATCACCGCAAG
>CAYZNO010000013.1:0-13044 GCA_964479685.1 uncultured Gammaproteobacteria bacterium | reverse complement strand
CAGATTTCTTTTTTATAAGTTTTACGAAGCGCGTCGCGGTATTTGACCATCGCGGGATCTAAACCCTCTTCCTTAATCGGCCCGGAAAATTGGATGTGCTCATAATCTTTGTAACCAAAATCATCTAGAATCTTTTGCCCGTCTTCCGAACCGGTGTAGACAAAATAATTTTTGCCTTGGACTTCAAAGAAAATATCAAACTGTAAATGTTCCAAAACATCTTCTTCATATTTGATGTGGAAAAAATTATGCTCGGCCTCGGACGGAATCAAACTCTGACCGATTATGAGCGTGTGCTTCATCCGTTCCTGATACCACGGGTCCTTTTCAAAAATATGGTTATACAGCACCAAGGCCTTGAGGTCGATTGGATTAATGCCAAAAATCGCCTGGTCGTCGGTTTTTTTGACTTCGGCCATTCTGCCCTTTTGATATTCAAACATCACTTCTTCCGGCGGCAGAAGGAAACGTTTGAAAGAATGAAGCGGCGGCTCTTTAACGAGTTTCACTTTGACCGGGTCTTCCACCTTGGCGTAGGCCACTTCATCTTTGCGCTTTTCCGGCGCAAAAACTTCATATCCCCTCTTCATCAAAAATCCGATAAATTTTTGCAGTTGGCTATACGTCATATTTTAAAATTATAGCATAGAAAATAAAACAAAAACAGACCCGACTTTTAGCCGGGGCTGTTTTTAAACTTTTTATTTCAACTTGCTACCGACCATTTCCGTGAATTCCACCAACCGCGTACTGTATCCCCATTCATTATCATACCAAGCGATAACCTTAATCAAATCATCGCCGACAACCATGGTTAATTCCGCGTCGACAATGGAGGAATAAGAGGATTTCCTATAATCGACCGAAACAAGCGGCTCGTCGCTGACTTGCAAAATATCTTTTAATTCTTTTTGCGCCGCACCCCGAAGGACGTTATTCACTTGCTCCACGGTTACTTTTTCCCCGACAACGAGAGCGAAATCCAGCAATGACACCGAAGGCGTCGGAACGCGGACCGACATGCCGTTTAATTTTCCTTTCAAATCGGGTATGACTTTTTCCACCGCTTTGGTCGCTCCGGTAGTCGTCGGTATCATGGAAAGCGCCGCGGCGCGGGCCCGGCGGAGATCTTTATGCGGCAGGTCAAGCAAGCGCTGGTCGTTCGTATAGCTGTGGCAGGTCGTCATCGTGCCTTTCAATATTTTAAATTTATCATTTAGGACTTTTGCGATCGGCGCCATGGCGTTTGTTGTGCAGGAAGCCATGGAAATCACGACGTCCTTTTCGGGGTTGTATTTCTTCTCGTTGCATCCGATAACATAAGTCGGTACGCCCTCGCCTTTGCACGGCGCGGAAATAATAACTTTTTTAGCGCCGGCTTTAATATGCGTGGAGGCGCCTTCTAAATCAGTAAAAACTCCGGTTGACTCGACAACTATCTCAACCCCTAATTTTTTCCAGGGCAAAGCCGTTGGATCTTTTTCCGCGAAAATTTTTATTTTTTGGCCATCAACCTGGATAAAATCTTTGCCCGCCGAGACCTTTCCCGGATGAATTCCATAAACCGAATCATATTTGTAAAGATGGGCCAGCGTTTCCGGATCGGTTAAATCGTTTATTGCTACAATGTCCAAAACCGGATAATTTTGGGCAATGGCAAAAAATTGCCGCCCGATCCGCCCGAAACCGTTGATCGCAACTTTGATTTTTGTCATATTTCCTCCTTCTATGATTAATTTAAAAAATTATTTTTTAATTGGAACTTCAATAATTGTCCCCTCTTCTAATTTTACATCAACCGACTGTTTTAGTATATGCCAGCCAATAACTTCCCCCCGGCCGTGGTCAGTCCTGACTTTTGTCCCGACAGGCGGCAATTTTTTCGCCGACTCCTCGTAATTTTTCTGTTCATAAGCCAGACAGCACATCAGGCGACCGCAAATGCCGGTCAGCCGGTCGCTGCCGCGATGAGCGATCTGCTGCATATCGGCAAGATCGGAGGTAATGTTGCCGAGATCTTTTTTAAATTTCTGACAGCAGAGATGCCGGCCGCAGGCGCCCATATCCCCGGATATTTTCGCTTCGTCGCGAATGCCGAGCTGCTGCAGACGTATTGATTTCTGAAAAGTTTTGGTCAGGTCTTTTACCAGTTCGCGGAAATCGACTCTGCCGTCGGCGACAAAAGCGAAAGTGACGCGCCCGCCGTCAAACGAAAAATGGACATCAATCAGTTTTATTGGCAAACCGTATTTTTTTATAATCTGTTTGCAGACCGCCATCGCTTCCTTCTTTTGTCCTTCCTTTTCTTTGAATTTTATCATGTCAGCCGTGTTGGCTTTCCGGAAAATCGGTTTAATCTCTATCTTCGCTTCGGAAACTTCTTTTTCATCCAGATTCTTCATTCCTACGACTTTTCCCATTTCCACGCCGAGTTCGGTTTTGACAATAACAAAATCGCCGACCTCTGCGGCCGCTTCGCCCGCGTCAAAATCATAAACTCTCCCCCAGGGAGTGAATTGTATTTCGACAATTCTCATATAGTCTTCCGGAAAAAATTAACAAGTTGTTTGTTAGCCGCCAATTTCAAACCTTGAGAATCTTTTAATTTCTATTTTTTCTCCGGTTTTGGCAATTTTTTGGTTGACCAACGTTTCGATTGTGATTGTTTCGTCTTTAATGAACGATTGTTTCGTCAAACAAATTTCCGCGAAATATTTGTCCAATTTTCCCGCGACGATTTTTTCCATCATTGCTTCCGGCTTGCCCGCGGCCCGCAATTCTTGAATATACGCCTCTTTCTCTTTAGCAACCATCTCGGCCGGAACGTCTTCCGGTTTAACATACAATGGGTTCGTTGCCGCAACTTGCATGGCCAAATCATGGACCAAATTTTGAAAATCTTCGATCCGCGCGACAAAGTCGGTCTCGCAGCTCACCTCAACCATGGCTCCGACTTTTCCGCTTGCGTGGATATAAGCGTGGACAAGGCCGTCTTTGGTCGTCCGTTCAGCTGATTTTTTAGCCGCTTTAATTTCGCCTTTTTTCTTTAAAACTTCTATTGCTTTTTCGAGATCTCCGCCCGCTTCGTCAAGAGCCGTTTTACATTCAACTATGCCCGCCCCTGTCCGCTCGCGGAGACTGACTACGAGTTTTGGATCTATCGCCATATTTTTGAAAGTAACAGGTAACGCGTAACGGGTAACAAATGCAAATGTACCAAAAATTACCAATTACTAATTACCAATTACCAATTACTCCGATAAATTATTTTTTCTCATCCACTTTCGCGTCTGGAATCGCCGGCTTTTCCACGCCTGGAGCAACGTTTTTTTTCGTCTCATACTCTGTCTTCCCCTCTTTCACGGCCGCGGCCACGAGCCCAACCATCATTTCAATGGCTTTTACCGCGTCGTCGTTTGAAGGAATCGGGTAATCAACGTCGTCTGGATTAATATTCGTGTCGCAGAGAGCGACGACCGGGACTTTTCTCTTTCTTGCCTCGGCCACGGCGGTTTTTTCGGCCTTTACGTCAATCACGAAAATCGCCTCGGGAAGTTTTTTCAAGGTTTCAATGCCACCGACCAATTCTTCGAGTTTCACGATTTCCTTCTGGAAATTAAGCTGCTCTTTCTTGGTGTACTTGGCGAGCGCGCCGGTTACCGTCTTGGTTTTAAGATCGATAAAACGGTCAATAACGCTTTTAATGGTCTTGAAATTTGTAAAAGTACCGCCAAGCCAGCGTGTCACGACATAAGGCATGCCGCAATCAATCGCGTGGCGCTTCACGATTTGGGCGGCCTGATCTTTTGAACCGACAAAAAGAACAACTCCGCCTGCGGCTGTTGTTTTTTTTACAAAATCTAACGCTTCTTTTAATTTTTTTGCCGTTTCTTCTAAGTTGATGATGTGGATGCCGCTCCGTTCTCCAAAAATGTACGGCTTCATTTTCGGATGCCATTTTGAGGCCTTGTGTCCAAAATGAACACCGGCCTGGAGCATTTCCAGCATTGTTGGGGTTTCCGGCATAATTTTTCCTTTTCTACCTCTGTTTTGCCAAAACTTGCGGGTCCGGCGAGCGCCGGATCAGGAACAAGTTTTTAAGAGCAAAACATGTGGGATAACTATTAATTAAGACTTTACGGTTATTTTACACGAATTTAAAAATAATGCAAGGGGTTCTCGATTTCACTCGAACAATAATTATTTTTATTCTTCGAGCGAGTGCAGCGAGTCGAGAAGTCAAAAATTTACTGTAAAAATAAAAAAACGCCATCGAGTGAGCGACGGCGTAGACGAAGTGCCATCCGATTGTGCGCACAGACAGACGGCTACTTGTCGGGAAGACTGGACTCGTCGACCTGCCTCACGACCTCTCTCCACTCCCTGGCCTCGTCCCGCTCCGCGGGGGTGGGGCCGGGAATCGAAGGGCTGATATACTTCAGGTACGCACCTTCTTGCAAGTGCTGAATAGCCTCCTCCTTGGAATGGACGACGTGCTCCCCGTCGGGCGTCTTGATGGTGCCTTCCGTACCCCGATTCTCGAAACTCCGACTTCTTCTTGCCATAGAACACCTCCTTTTATGGCAAACCACTCTCAGCTTACCCCCCCCATAATTCCGTCAGGGCTTGATTTTTAAACCGGCAAATGCTAAATTAAAGACACAAACCGATTATTCTTCGAGCGAAGTCGCCAAAGGCGACAAGTCGAGAAGCAACTGCAAGAGTTCTCAACGCGCTACACTTACTCGAACAATAACATTAACAATAACATTTATGAACTTGCCGCAAATGGAAAAAACAAACGACCGGATCTGGCGACAATTGTCCAATCTCTGGACTTTCGGAGCCATGGGTTTCTTTCTTTTTGACTTTTTCACCGGCGACCGATACAGCGGGTTTGCCGCGGCGGTTTCCATTATTTACATCACAATACTGGGCATTTATGTCGGGACTAAGGAATTCGACCGCTGGCAGGAAAAACACCATTCAAAACGCAAGGGCGAAACGTTCATCTTTATTTGGACATTCATTATTATTTTTTTCATTGTCACCGCGATCGCTTCCGGCGGAAAATACCGCATGCCTTCCGAATTCACGGCGACATACATCGCCCTTCTTTCCATTTTCGCCTTGACACAAAGGTCCAAATTCCTGCATAATCAGAAAGAGCAGAATAATCAAACAAATAATTCAAACAATAATCAATAATTATGAAAAAAGACACTCATCCGGAATATTATCCTCAGGCAAAAGTAACCTGCGCCTGTGGCAATACTTTTAGCGTCGGCTCGACCATGAAAGAAATCATGGTTGAGTTATGTTCAGCCTGCCATCCTTTCTATACCGGCAAACAGAAATTAGTTGATACCGCCCGCCGAGTTGAAAAATACAAAGAAAAAATGGAAAAGAAGGCGGCTATCTCGGCGACAAAAAAAGTGAAAAAACCAAGAACGAAAAAAAATAAATAACTAGGCGAATTTCATAAAAACATGATGACGTTTTTGTTATCATGTTTTTATGTTAAAATAACCTTATGATTCCCGAAATAGAAAAAGCCGAAAAAAAATTTGCCGAACTCGAAGCGGAACTCGCCCGCCCCGAGGTTGTTTCCAATCCGGAAAAATTAAAGACTGTCTCGCGGGAATACAGTGAGATGAAGGAAGTCATCGGGAAAATAAATAAACTGCACGCGCTTGAAAAAGAAGAAGCCGACACGGAAACGGTCGCCAAACAGGATTCGGCCGAACTTGCTGCCATTGCCAAAGAAGAACTGGAAAAAATCAGACAGCAGATTGCGGCGCTCGAAGCAGAAATTAAGGAAGAACTGACACCGAAAGATCCGTTTGATAAAAGAAATATTATCGTGGAAATCCGGGCCGGCGCCGGCGGAGACGAAGCGGCGCTTTTTGCCGCCCAATTATTCAGAATGTATTCGCGTTTTGCCGAACGGCACGGATGGCAAGCGAAGTTAATTTCCTCAAACCGTACTGATTTAGGCGGGTTTAAAGAAATTATTTTTTCTGTCATTGGCAAGGGCGCTTGGGGAAATTTAAAATTTGAAAGCGGCGTGCACCGCGTCCAACGCGTGCCGGAAACGGAAAAAAGCGGCCGGGTTCATACTTCAACCGCCTCAGTCGCCGTCTTGCCCGAAGCCGAAGAAATTGATATTAAAATTGAACAGAAGGATTTACGGATTGATACCTTTTTATCCGGCGGCCACGGCGGACAGTCCGTGCAGACAACTTATTCTGCCGTGCGCATCACCCATATCCCGAGCGGCCTTGTTGTTGCCTGCCAGGACGAACGCTCGCAGGCGCAAAACAAGGAAAAAGCCATGCAGGTTTTGCGTTCCCGCCTTTTTGCTATGGAAGAAGAAAAACGGCAGGCGGCGGAAATTGCCGAACGGCGGTCGCAGATCGGCAGCGCCATGCGAGCGGAAAAAATCAGAACCTACAATTTCCCCCAGGACCGCGTCTCCGACCACCGCGTTAAGGAAAGTTGGCATAATATTAATAACATAATGGACGGCGAACTTGACGGGATTATTGAAACGCTGAAAAAAAATTTCAAAAGTAACTGAAAAAATAAATCCGGCCACAAAGCCGGTTTTGATATATTGTAATATTATCCGCGCTCGCTCGTAAAAAAATCAAAAAAATCATTTCTCTCACTCGCTTGATAATAAAAAGAGTCGGCCGAACAGATGTCCGGCCGACAGGCACAATGCACACCAGAAGCGTGTACACATATTTGGCCCAAAAAGGGGGAAGGGATTTGCCTTGCTTATAAAGAGCAAGGCGGAAGCACTCGGACCACGCCAAGGCGTCATCGACTGACTTACCCAATCAGCCAGCCGACTACTTTAGGCGTGCTATTTCCTGGCGCGGTGGGCGCCGCGCGTCCAAGTACCCTTCCAGCTTCAAACATTATAATATATCATATCTTCAAAAATTTGTCAAGACCTGTTTGACAGGATCTTTTTTATTTTATAACCTAAAGTGATGCCCGAAAGGGAGGGAAAAGGAGGAGGGCAAATGGATCTTGTCGTCATCACAGGAAATGCCAATCGGCCGCTGGCCGAAGAGGTGGGCAAGATTCTCCACAGCAAAATTGGCATCAGACTTGGCGAAGCCATTATCAGACGCTTTGCCGACGGCGAAGTCGATCCGGTCATCCCCGAAGTCCGGGGCAGGCACGTGGTTATTTTCCAACCGACTCCTCCGCCGGCCGAGAACTGGATTGAAATCATCTTGATGGCCGATGCCGCAGTCAGCAGTTCAGCCGAAGAAGTCACTGTCTTTATGCCCTACATGGGCTACGCAAGACAGGACCGCAAGGACAAGCCGCACTGCCCGATTTCCGCCCGAGCCATGGTCAAGGCGCTCGAAGCCCAGCGGATCAGGCGGCTGATGACCATGGATCTTCACGCCGCTCAGGAACAGGGTTTCACACAACTTCCCCATGACAACATGTACCTTGCTTCGACCTTGCTCGAATTCCATCGCGGCCTGCCCTGAAAAACCGGTGTGGTGATTGTCTCGCCCGATGGCGGCGGCGTAAACCGGGCCAGGGCCGTTGCCAGACGCCTTGGCTGCGGCGATAGCGTGGCATTCATCAACAAGATCCGTGATGTCCCGAACGAATCCGAGGCAATGGATGTTGTCGGCGAAGTCAAAGGCAAGATTGCCGTGATGTTGGACGACATGATCGACACGGCTGGCAGTCTGACCAAGGGCGCCCAAGCCCTCGTGGATGAAGGGGCAACCGAGGTTCATGCCGTGGCAACACACGCTGTTCTCTCACGGAATACCAATCCGGAAAAGGATTCCATCGAACGGCTGAAGCGCTCACCACTCAAGACCATTGTCGTCTCTAACTCACTCTGGATTCCGCCGGAAAAACAATTCGACAGGCTGCATGTCGTTTCCTGCGCTCCGCTTGCCGCAGAAATGATCCGGCGCGTCCACAACCGCGATCCGGTCAGTCCGCTCTTTGAGGAGGCCTTCCGCTGGGTGCAGTAACTCGGCAGAAGAGACAACGCAAAACACGCCCGAATTATGGAATTCGGGCGTTCTCTTTATCATTAAATACTTGACAGACGATTTATTCTGTAATATCTTAAAAATATTGCGAAGGTGGCCATTCCGCCAAAAGCGGAAAGGAAGGTGGCCCTACATCTCATCCCGTCCCGATAACCGGAGCGGGCCAGATTACATAGAATCGTAGGGAAGGATGGAGGAGAACAGAAAGTGGAGAGGAATTTCATGACGGCACTGGGATTTGACCAGACGCGCGGCACGATCGGCGCGGGAAGACTCGGCGACGTTACCGGCCCGGACCGCTCGGGGAAGGAGGCCAAGCCTCTCCGCAAATGCGCCTATGTCATCCTGGACGACGGGGGAAAAATCGTTGCCGAGTGCGGCACGATTCTCCGTGAGGGGAACCGCGGCTGCTTCTGCTCATTGCACACAGAAATGAAAGTCAGGGGCGCCAAGTACATCGAGCGCGAAGCAGCGAAGAAGCGTGATCGCGCCGCCCGCGAGCACCTGCGTCTCGTCCGGGATCGCAGTCCGGGATCGCAACACCTGACCTGCCACAAACGTGAGAACCGCGATTAATCCTCGCGAGTTCTCCGTCAAAGATTCGCGGCCGTAAGGTCGGCTCCCCCCCAACCCGGCCGCGAAAACCCGCACAATGGCTTGGAAACGTTTTCGTCCCCAGCCTCCAGTATTGTGCGGGTATTTTTTATCTTAAATTCCGCACTTATTTATCAAATCAGTACGGGGTTGACAAATTTTACTTTTTAAATTAAGGTGTGGATAGAAAGGACTTGCCACAACAACTCCCGATTGAATCGGGACAAAAGGCAAGTGGGAGAAAACATGACAGCCAAGAAGATGGATGAAGACAGGTTGGAAAAAGCAAAAGTGCTTCTCGCGAGGAACCTGGAAGAGGGCCACGCGCTCGGCTTCCTGGCTTTCGAGGATATCGTCAAACACGTGAACGTCAAGAGCTACCTGCCCAACGGCCTGATGAAGCTCGCCAAACTCGTCGGTTTCGACAAGATCGCCGATGTCATCTACGATGACATGGAAGACAGGAGCAGCAAAAAGACGGTCATCGGAATCTGGGCACGGGCACTCTTGGGCGAAGTTCCCTTCTACGAGGAACTTTTCAAGCACGTTCCTCCAGAAAAGCTGCCCGGGATGTTCCAGCGGCTGGTTGTCGAGGAACGAATCGTTACCTGGGACAACCTGGTCATCGCTTTTCCGAAACCCTTGCTTTCGGCCTGCGTGGCCGAGGGACTGAAGCGAGCCGAGATTCTCGAGGACGCGCCAGAAGCCGCGGTCGTGGAGGAAGTCGTGGAGGAAGTCGACGCCGATTCCGGCGATCCCTACGACGGTAAGAAGGATATCACCTCGCCGTAACACGGCTGCCATACGCCCGAGTTTTACGCACCCCGTACGTAAAACTCGGGTTGTTTTTTTATGTTATAATAATGCCATGACCATCAAACAATCTCTCGTTTGGGCAACTAAAATTTTAAAAAAAACAAAAATTCTCTCCCCTGCTCTGGACGCCGAGATTCTTTTGGCTTTTACAATTAAAAAACCAAAAGAATTTTTATTCTCCCATCCGGAAAAAAAATTGACTGGCAAAGAATTGGTCAAATTTAAAAACCTCATCGCCCGCCGCGCACGTCGCGAACCTGTCGCTTACATCACGGGCCACAAATATTTTTACGGTCTTGATTTTTTTGTAAATAGAAATGTCCTAATCCCCCGCCCGGAAACGGAATTACTAATTAAAGAGACAAACAATCAACTCAATTCTCAATTCTCAACTCTCAATTCTCTTATCATTGATGTCGGTACCGGCAGCGGCGCTATTGCCGTAACGCTCGCTCGCCATCTCCCGGGCGCCAAAATTTTCGCCACGGAAATTTCACCCGGAGCAATCAAGGTGACCCAAAAAAATATCCAGCATCACAAAACCGGCGTCACTTTGCTCCGCGGGAATTTGCTTTATCCAATAATCCAAAAACTCAAATCTCAATTCTCGGATCTCAACTCTTTGATTATTGTCGCCAATCTCCCCTATCTTAAAACCGCGCAATGGCGAAAAACCCAGCCGGAAATAAAAAAATACGAACCGCGGGCGGCGCTTGACGGCGGCCCTGACGGCCTCAAATATTACAAACAATTACTCAACCAAATTAAATTGCTCGTTACCCGTTACTCGTTACCCGTTACTTCAATCTTCGAGATCGACCCCTCTCAAGTTAAACCTATCACTAAATTAATTCATCACCACTTCCCCGACGCAAAAATTCAAATGAAAAAAGACCTCGCCGGACGAGATCGTTTGGTTATTTTTAAAATATAAAAATTAAAATTCGATTTCCGTCCCAATCGGTACAACCTCAACCCAGGTCACTCCCGGGTTGAATTTTATTTCCACGCCGGCCGAGTCGTAAAATTTTGTCCGGCCGCCTTTCGCTTCCTTCTCCCATATTCCATCAATTCTCAGCCCATCCTGAAAAACAATCGCTTCGCCTTTGCCGATCGTTGTAATTTTTTTACGGTCAATCGCGTCAATCGATACGATCTTTGCAAACTGGACGACAACATTTTTGGCCTTGACCTCCAAACCGTCTCTGTCCTGCTGGATTATTCCAGCCTCGTAGCGCAAATAATCGTTTGTCTTACGGCTATACTGCCAGCTTACTTCATAGGTTCTGGTTGAAAAAGGAATTATAATTTTTCGTTCTTCTGCCGGCCGGCCGGTCAATTCAACTTCTTCTTTGAATTGCCAGGCGTCAAAATTGCTTTTTGCTTTGCCACCTTTATCGGCAAAAGCCTCTGATAATTTTTTAGTTGAAGTATAAAGATTATGCGGAGCGTACCTCGTCTTTGAACGCCAAAAATATCCGCCGTTTGAGAACTCGTTCAAATCAAAAATTTCGTATTTCGGCATCGCGCCGAGCGCCTCGGGGCTCCCTCCTGAATGGGCATAGAGCGCGCCATACTCTTCGGCCCAGTCCATAAAATAAAGTCTGGCGCTCCTGATCGGACCGATCTCCGGCGCCTCGCTGTCCGCAACAAACAAAGCCATTAACCTCGTGATCCCGCCCTCGGCCAGAGTTTCGTAAACCAAATTGGCCCTGGCGACACCGGAAAGCGGCCGGGCGTCTATCATGTTCTCGATTTGCGCGGCGAAAACCGACGGATTAGCTTCTTCTTCCGTATCGACTCCGACTCCGTCCAGAAGACGGTAAAAATTAAAAACCGGTTTTTGTTCTTCCATTTGAGGCTGGTTAGTGTTTTCTATTTTCTCCCTAGAAAACAAATCTAAAAATGAAGTTCTGGTCAGGAGAAAATATCCGCCAACAAAAATAACGCAGATCAAAATCAAAAACAAAGAAACAACCAGCCAGACACGCGGTTGTTTCTTTATAAAATCGGAAATTTTCTGTATTGGCGCGTACATCCTTTGATGAATTGGGAAATTACTTTTTCTCTTCTTTTTTCTTCTATTCTGAAGCCGCGGTTCCTGCCGCCACCTCTTCCTCCCCCTCTTTCTTCTCCTTCTCGACAACACCGACTTCCTCGACTTTCTCGACAATCGGCATTTCAAGTTCGGCCTTGAGTTCTTCCTCCGTGAGCGGAGCTTCAGCGGTAGCCACAGTTACGTTGATATCGGACAAAACTTTCACCCCTGCCGGGATCTTAAGATCCTTGATATGGATTCTATCTTCAAAAGTCTTGAGGGCTGAAATGTCAACTTCGATCTCGTGAACCAAATCCTGCGGCAAACATTCAATCTCGATTTTATCTAAACTCTTGATCAAAGTACCGCCCAACTCTTTAATTGCCGGCGCCTCATTGATAAATTTCAGCAGCGCCTCTGCCTTGATTTTTTCGGTCATCTTCACTTGGCGAAAATCAACGTGAACAAATTTTCCGCTCATTGGCTCAACCTGCACTTCTTGAATCAGAACCTTTACCGGCGCTTGCTCGTCAATTTTTAAATCAACTAAAGTGCTCTCTCCGGCTTCTTTATAAAGTTTTGCAAAGAGCAAATAGTCAACGGATAAATTTTCCGATTTGACGTCCTTTCCGTAAATAACAGCCGGAACCAAGTTTTGTTTACGGAGATTCTTTACTCCCTTGCCAGTCACCCTTCTGATTTTTGCATTTAGACTAAAGGTCATAAGAATTCTCTTTTAGTTAAATTAATAAATTAGATAAGATAATTGGATTTTAGCAATAATTGGGAATTAGTCAAGATCAGACAAAAATCTAAATGTCAAAATCTAAATTTCAAATAGATGACTAAAGTCAAAAATTTAAGAATTTTATTATTTCGATTTGGGATTTGATTTAACATTTGAGCTTTGGATTTTTGATTTTTCTAATTACGATCTTGCCGCCACACTCTGCATTATTCCCATCATGGCAAGATTGATAACAAGCGCGCTGCCACCGTAACTCAAAAAGGGCAGAGAAATTCCAGCAACCGGCGCCACGCCGACCGTCATGCCGATATTGATGAATATCTGGACCAGAAAAACAATTGCCGTTCCAGCAACGAGAAAAAGGGCAAAATTATCCCTGGTTTTTTTTGCCAAACCGACCATCCGCCAAAAAATAACGCACCATAACCCCAAAATCAGACAAGAGCCCAAAAAACCCAGCTCTTCGGCCAAGACGGCGAAAATAAAATCAGTCTGGCTTTCCGGAATAAAACGCAGCTGACTCTGTGGACCGAATCCGACTCCTCTGCCGAAAATTTCCCCGGAGCCGACGGCGATCTGCGCTTGAGTAATGTTGTATCCTCGACCGAGCGGATCGCGCGACGGATCAAAAAAACTTAAAATTCTGTCTTTCTGGTAATCCTGAAAAACAAAAAACCAGGAGGTGGCAAGCAAAACTACGACTATGATAACCAGAAGCAGAACGTGCGAACGCTTCATTCCGATTAAAAAAAGCATGGCAAACCAAAGAAGGAAAAGAACAAGAGCCGAACCAAAATCTGGCTGAA
>CAYZNO010000012.1:0-13053 GCA_964479685.1 uncultured Gammaproteobacteria bacterium | reverse complement strand
GGAATATCGGCAACCGGATAGAGCGCCGTTCCGTCGGAACGCAGAAAAAGTAAGACGCCTAAACCGTATTTTTCAAGGTCGGCAATCACCGCCCCCTGGCTTTTTATCAAAAAATTTTTCCTGCAAAGTTCGCCGACTATTTTTCTTCCCTCATCTATCACTTCGCTCTCGTAAAAAATTTTATCAAGCTTGACTCCCATCTGTTTATAAATTCCCGCGAACTGATCAATACTCCACTTTCTTGTTTTTTGCCAAAGTTTGTATTCTGAACCGCTGCGGCTTTCAATTTTTCCCATGATTTTTCCTATCTCTTCCTTGGCCCCCGGATCTTTTTCCATTTCACCGGTGGAGCGGACGTAAATCTGACCGAGAAAATAGCCTCGGTTTGCCGGCGGTTTTTCTTTTCTATAAAATTTTTCGTAAGCCCAGATAGTTTTCGCCACATGAATGCCGAAATCGTTGATGTAGGAAACGGGAATTACTTTGTGACCTGACGCCGAAAGAAGACGGCAAACCGCGTCGCCGTAACAAAGATTCCTAAGATGACCTACATGATATTCTTTATGAGTATTGGCGTTAGAGAACTCTACCATAATTTTTTCTTTTCTGGCCGGCGTGTCGTTGCCGTATTTATCTTTTTCCTCGAGAATCTGTTTTATGGCAAGGCCGATTATTTTTTCCTTAATCAGAAAAAAATTAAGGTATGGTCCGGCCGCCTCAGTTTTATCTACCAGACCGCCGGCCGCAAGACCGCTGCTCATCTCTCTCGCTAACCCGGCCGGAGATTTTTTAATTTGCTTGGCGAGATTGAAACACGGAAGAGATAAGTCACCAAATTCCGGATTCGGAGGAAAAACAAAATCAGCCTCGGAAATCTCCATTCCCGGAAAACTTTTTCTAATCAAGCCGGCGATTTCTTTTTTAATTTTTGGCCACATATTTAACTTTTGACTCTGACAAAATGCCTCTTTCCTTTCTGCACCAAAACTCCGTCAGTGGGAATTTCTACCACGGCATTAATATCTTGAATTATTGTTTCGCCTACCTTCACACCGCCTTGCTCCACCAATCGACGGGCTTCACTCTTACTAACCGCTAATTTTGTTGCCACCAACAGATCGAGAATATTAAAACTTTTAATTTTTAACTTAAAAATTAAAACTTCGCTCGGCGCCTCTTTTTTCTGAAAAATTTTAACAAAATTTTCTTCGGCAGCGACAGCATCATCGGCCGAACAATAGAGTGCCACTATTTCTCTTGCTAATCTCATCTTTGCGTCGCGCGGATCGTCGGCCAAAATATTTTTTATTTCTTCCATCGGAACGCGAGTGCAAATTTCAAAAGCCACGGGCATCAGAGTGTCCGGCCAACTCATGACTTTTCCGTACATGTCTTTCGGGGAGTCTTTCAGTGTCACCATATTACCTTCGGTCTTACCCATTTTTTTACCCGTTGGATCAACAAGCAGTTTTGTCGTCAGGACAAATTTTTCTTTATTCTTCAATTCCTTCATCAAATCCCGGCCGGCCAGCATATTAAAGGTCTGATCATTGCCGCCAACTTCCGCATCTACGTCCATTGCCACACTATCGTACGCCTGCATCACAGGGTACATAAACTCGTGCAAAGAAACCGTCCCACCTTCTTTAAGCCGCTTTTGGAACATATCTCTTTCAAGAAGCCGCGGCACTGTAAAATGAGCCGCCAACTCCAAAATATCGCCCATCTTTAATTTTCCGAGCCACTGGCTGTTGTATTTAATATCAACTTTTTTAATATCTAAAATTTTCCCCGCCTGCTTGGCGTAGTTTTTGCAATTCGCCAGAACTTCCGCGCGAGTTAATTTTTTTCGTGTTGCGGTCTTGTCGGTCGGATCTCCAATCATACCGGTAAAATCTCCGATTAGCAAAATAATTTTGTGTCCGAGTTCCTGCAACTGGCGCAACTTTAAAAGAACAACACCGTGACCAAGATGCAATGTGGGGCCGGTCGGATCAATTCCGTTATAAATTGTAAGTTGCCTGCCGCTCGCGAGAGCTTTTTTAAATTCGTCACGCGAAGGATAAACGTTTTCCACTCCCCGCGTTAAAACTTCATTTATTTTTTTCTCGTCGGTACTTATTTTCATAAATTTATGACAAATATTTTAATTGTTCTTTAATTTTTTTGACTTTTTCTTTTTGCAATTTCAGTTTTTCTTTCTCGCCGGCTACTAACTCTTTCGGCGCATTGACAATGAAAGATTTATTAGCCAACTTGTTTTCCAAAACTCCTAAATATTTTTCTGCTTCGCCCAATTCTTTGCTCAGGCGCAGCCGTTCTTTTTCTATATCAATCAATCCTGCGAGCGGCAAATAAATTTCTATTCCCTCCACTACCGCTCCGGCCGACCACTCCGGTTTTATCCCCGATTTTTTTATCACTAAATTTTCCGCTCGCGCCAAACTTCTGATAATCCCCGCCTGCTCTTCTAAAAGTTTTTTCTTTGCGCCGCCGTATATTTCAAGCGAAACTCTTTTTACCGGCTCAATTTTATAGTCGGCTCGCATACTGCGGATTGTCACAACCACATTTTTTAATATTTCAAAATCTTTTTCAGCTTTTTTATCGGAAAAATTTTTATCGGCCTTTGGCCAGTCTGATACCATCAACATATTCTCCCCAAAATTTGGCCACAACGCTTCGGTAACATAAGGCATGAAAGGATGCCATAATTTTAACAACCGAGAATAAACAATAGCCAGTAGCGACGGATTTGGCTGGATTTTATTTATTTCAATATACCAGTCGGCAAACTCGTCCCAGGTAAAAGAGCGCAATTTTTCTCCGGCTTGGGAAAATTCAAATTTGTCCAAATGCTTCGTAACTTCATCAATAACACTATTCAATCTGCTTAAAATCCATCCTTCGGCCAACATTAAGTTTTTAGTTTTGAGCTGTGGTTTTGAATTTTGAATTTTGAATTTTGAATTTTCCAGAACGTAACGCCCAATATTCCAAAGTTTATTGGTAAAATTCCTAAAGCCGGCAATCTTTTCATCATACAGCCGGAAATCGCTGCCCGGAGAAGTGCCAAGTACCAAACTCAAACGTACGGCGTCCGTCCCGTATTTGTCCGCCGTTTGGAGCGGATCAATAATGTTGCCGAGCGATTTAGACATCTTTCTTCCCTTTTCATCGCGAACCATGCCGTGCAAATAAACCTTATAAAAAGGAATATCTCCTAAGACATAGGTTGTCATCAGAATCATTCTGGCTATCCAGAAAAAGAGTATATCATATCCTGTTTCTAGAACGGATGTCGGATGATAAGTTTTAAAATCTTTAGTTTTTTCCGGCCATCCAAGGGTAGTGAAAGTCCAGAGTCCTGAAGAAAACCAAGTATCTAGGGTGTCCTCGTCCTGTTTCCATCTTTCGCCCTTCGGTGCTTCGACACCGACATAAGTTTCTGAATCTTTGTACCAGACCGGCACCCGATGACCAAACCAAATCTGTCGGGAAATACACCAGTCGCGTAGATTTTCCATCCAATGATAATAAATTTTTTCGAAACGATCGGGGAAAATTTTTATCTGGCCATTCTTCACCGCGGCAATAGCCAGTTCTTTCAGTGTCGCCTGACTGCCTTTTTTATAACCCTTCAAGCCGCTACCTTTAACTTTGAATTTTTTATTTACGTTTATAAACCACTGCAGCGACGGCAGCGGTTCGATCGGAGTGCCACAGCGGTAGCAAACCGACAAATTATTTTCTATTTCTTCTTCTTTTTCCAAAAGACCTTGCTCTTTCAATTTTTCTAAAATCATCTGCCGCGCTTCTTCCGCGCCCTTACCTGAATAAAATGAAAAACCGGACTTAATTTTTCCCTGCTCGTCGATCACCTTGACAACCGGCAGGTTATTCTTTTCCGCCATCTGCCAATCGACCATGGAATGAGCAGGAGTTACGCCAAGAGCTCCGGTTCCGAAAGCCATATCGATAGAGCGGTCGGCGATAATTTTCAATTTCAACGGCACCCCGACAAAATCAGCCGTAAAAATTTTACCGATATATTTTTTATACCTTTCGTCTTTCGGATTGACAGCCACGGCCGTGTCGCCTAATTTTGTTTCCGGCCTGGTGGTGGCAATAGTAAAAGGAAAATTATTGCTGTATTTAAAAGTGTATAATTTAGCTCTCTGTTTTTTATATTCGACTTCGTCGTCGGCAAGTGTCGAGCCGCAGCGCGGACACCAATTAACAATCCTCTCACCGCGGTAAATCAGGCCGTCGTCGTACATCATTTTAAAAACCGTCCGCACCGCGAGCGACCTCGATTCATCCAAGGTATAGGCCTCGCGCGACCAGTCGCAAGACGAACCCATTTTTCTGATTTGATTTTTAATTATTCCCTTCGTTTCGGAAATAAATTTTTCCACCTCGGTCAAAAATTTTTCCCGCCCTAAATCATGGCGTGTCTTACCTTCTTTTTCTTTCAGAAGTTTTTCCACCTTGGTCTGTGTGGCAATGGCCGCGTGATCGGTGCCCGGAAGCCACAAGGTTTTATCGCCCCGCATCCGGTGATAACGAATTAAAATATCCTCAACCGCGAGCATTACCGCATGGCCCAAGTGCAGGGTTCCGGTTACGTTCGGCGGAGGCATAACAATAGAAAAAGTCGGGCCCTGCCTCCCGGCAGGCAGGCCTTGACGGGGTAACTTATCTGGATTAAAATACCCTGATTTCTCCCATTTTTGGTAGATTTTATCCTCAGTCTCCTTAGGATTGTAGGTTTTGGCCAGTTCGGGCATAAATTGCGCGTTTTGTCTTAATAATTCCATAATTTTATCAGAAAACCGCCGAATTAACAACTTCGTAGGCGATTGACACTGGAATCGACCTAGATTATACTGAAAAACTAACTATTAATTTTACTGAATTTTGAAAGGATTTTGTGGCGCTTAGTTTAACCCAACAAATTTACGAAACAATCGAAAAAAGCAGCCGTCCCCTGGTTGCTTTCCGAAAAAATTGGAGCGGCGATGCCGTCGCTTCCGGCTTGGCGTTGCAAAATATTTTGAAAAAAATGAATAAACCGGCCGTGGATATTGTCTGCGACGATTTTAGCCTACCGAAAAATTTTACTTTTCTCCCCAAAATAGATTCCATCAAGCCGGCTATCTCGAACCTCCGGAATCTGGTTATCAGCGTCGATGTCTCGGGAAACCGGATTGGCGGACTTCATTATGAAATGAACGGAACCAAACTTAATATTTTTGTCGCGCCAGAACACCACAATATAAACACGCAAGAAGTCTCAACTTCCCTTTCTAACTACAAATACGACCTTGTGATTGTTATTGACAGCCCTGACCTAGAATCGCTCGGCAGTCTATACAATAAAAATACCGAATTCTTTTTCAATACGCCGGTCATAAATATTGACCACAGCCCGTCAAACGAACATTTCGGACAAATAAACCTCATAGAAATGAACGCCACTTCGACCGCGGAAATTCTCTTTAATTTTTTGGAAAATACTAATCCCAATCTGATTGACGAAGAAGTGGCGACCTATCTTCTCGCTGGGATGATTTCAAAAACTAGAAGCTTCAAATCGCTCGCCGTTACCCCGCGGACGCTCGGAATCGCGAGCCAGCTCGTCGCTCGCGGCGCAAAACGCGAAGAAATCATTAAAAATCTTTACCAGACAAAAACCATCGGGACACTGAAACTTTGGGGACGGGCCCTGATGCGTTTAAAAAACGATCCCTCAGCAAAAATCGTCTGGTCGCTCTTGACCCGCGACGACTTCATCACTTCGGGCGCCGAGACTGAAGAATTGCCGGAAGTGATCGATGAACTAATCGCCAATTCTCCTGAAGCGGAAATCGTCGTGCTTTTCTACGAAATTCCCTACACCAATTCTCCGGAAACAAAAATCTGCTGCCTTGTCCGGACGCTCCGCGGAACGCCGGCCGGCCGGCTCCTTTCCCGCGAAGCCGACGGTGTCAAGGATATGAAGCAATTCTGCCTTACCGGAGTCAAACTGACCGATGCGGAAAAAGAAATCATTGAAGAAATAAAAATGAATTTGCTTTTAAAAAAATAATCATTTAAAATATTAATGTAACCGCGGGCGGCTAGCTCAGTTGGTTAGAGCGTTACATTGACATTGTAAAGGTCACAGGTTCGACTCCTGTGCCGCCCACCAAAAAATCCGTCGCTAAATTAGCGACGGATTTTTTGGTTTTAATGTTTCTCTATTTTAGTAATTCTGGCACCAAGGTTCGTAGAAAGAGCGAGGTTCGCCACAGGCTGGACATTTGGCCGGCGGTTCAGCCCCTTCATGGATATAGCCACAATTCAGACATTTCCAGCGGATCGGCTTGTCACTTTTAAAAACGGTTTTATCTTTTACTTTACCAAGTAATATTTGATAACGCTTTTCGTGCTGTTCTTCCACTTCGGCAATCTCCTTAAAAACGTCAGCAATTTCATTCTCTCCTTCCTCGCGGGCGATCTTTTCAAAAGACGGATACATGTCAGTCCATTCGTAATGTTCGCCGGCCGCGGCTGCTACTAAATTTTCCGCTGTGCCGGAAAGTTCTGGCACGCTGAAATTTTCAAGGACCACCGGCGGCTCTCCTTTCATGAAACTCAAAAGGCGCTCGGCATGCTCCATCTCATTGGCTGCCGTCTCCTCAAAAATTCTCGCAATGCCCTCAAAGCCCTCTTTTCTGGCTTTCATGGCGAAAAAAGTGTATTTATTCCTGGCCATTGATTCGCCGGCAAATGCCCGTCGCAAATTCTCTTGTGTTTTGGACATAAAATTATAATTTAATTTTAAAACCCCTCTTCCACTTCTTCCTCTTCTGATTCTCCTTCGGCAAATTCCATTTCCTCTTCGCAGCAGACTAAGATCCCGCCCCCGACCTCGGAGACAACAACTTCGTTGCCGCAAACATTGCAGCGATATTTTTCGCCGACATTTTTTACCGCCATAGTTTTTTGCTTAAAATTAATTATTATTCCTTTCCCTTAAGGCAATAATACCCCGAAGAAAGATTGTTCTCGCGATGCACCAAACAGTTCATGCAAGTACATCCCTTCATCGGCACTTCACAATGGCTTTTTTCCTTGGCGCAATATAATTTCTCATGACCGCCCCGCATACAGATGTTATAACTAGGACACGGCTCGCAACCGCATTTAGCAAAATTTTCTTCGTTATTTTTTACGGACATAATATTGATTGGTTAATTAAATTAATTATTCGGCCGCTGGAATAATTTTTTTGTAATCAAATTTCATTTCGGAAAATTTTATCACATTGTTAGCGACCGCCCGGACAAATTCGCGCGATTTTTTATCATTTTTAAAATATCCGCTGTCTTCTTCTGTCTTTAAATTACGCCCGTGCGTCGTATAGGCAATCCCAAACGGAGCCATGACCATTCCGAGATTTTCTCCATACATGGCAATATCAAAAGCGGTTTTATAAGCTCCGTCCTCGTGTCCGTTCACAATTATACCATAAATCTTACCAAGCATCGGGGTTTCTCCTTTGACCAGAAACATATTCTGCACCGCGGTAAGCCGGTCCAAAAAATGCTTGAGTTTTGCCGACATGTTATTCCAGTTTATCGGCGTGGCAAAAATTATCCCCTTGCATTTTAAAAGTAACGGATAAAAATATTTCATGTCGTCGTCGGCGTTCCGGCAGGGCATCTGGCAGAGCGATACTCTCATTGAATAGCAACACCAACACGGATCTATCCGCCATTCGGAAATATTGATCGTCTGAAAAGATTTATTTTGTTCACGGAAAACATCGGCTGCGATCCCCAGGAAAAAACGGGTATTGTGCGAACGGTGGGTTGAGCCGTTTATCAAAATAAAATCGGCCGGCTTTATTTTTCCCGCTCTTTTTTCGACTGGCTCAA
This sequence comes from uncultured Gammaproteobacteria bacterium, assembly GCA_964479685.1. Taxonomy (GTDB): domain Bacteria; phylum Patescibacteriota; class Patescibacteriia; order XYB2-FULL-38-15; family XYB2-FULL-38-15; genus JBGSRW01. The sequence continues at coordinate 5,128 of CAYZNO010000012.1, read as the reverse complement.
TCGGCATCAAATCAAATTCCTCCGCGGATGCCCCGCATTTCGGGCATCCTTTTGGGAGTTTATCTCCGCTGTGGATATATTTGCAATTGACGCAAACCCACATTTTTATTTTTTTATCCATATAATTATTCAACGACCATTATTTAGCCGGTCATACTAGAAAAAACACGTGATGGTATTTATAAACCCAGACTTCGCCAAAATTTTTCCGTACTTTCTAAAATTAAAAATAAAGTCTTAACGCATAATACAAATGAACCAGGGCAAAAATGCCAAGAATTACCGCGTTCCACTTGTGGTATTTTAGATATTCCGCTTTCCCTCTCCTTGTCATCATAAATCCTCCAATCATTTGGACAATGAGGAGCGGGGCGAGAACCATCCCCAACCAAACATGGGCCGGCCTGCCAAAAACCAATGACACGGTAGTTAAAATTTCCATATTTATGACTCAATTCTCAATTCTTTTTACACGCTCTCCCAAAGCCCGTGGATGTTACATTCTTCGCGGGCGAGCAGAATATCTTCAGGCTTCAAATCCGGTACTTCAAAAAGCGCTTCAGCCGGCATGCCCGGCTTCAGTGCCTCGCGCCGGAACACGGTCTTGTTCCGCCATAATTCAACCCATTTTATATAATGCGCCTCTTCCATGGGATGCGGCACAAGCCCGACCCTGACCAGCACTTCGCCGTTTCCCAGCCGTTCAATTACCGGCGTATGTTTTTTTTCAAGTTCGGTCGGGTTCATAAAATCCTGCATTTTTTGAACTTCCATATTACTTTATTTAAAATTTAATTCTTAAGAGATTATAACATAAAAATAACAAACAAAAAACCCGCCGGCAAAGGCGGGTTTTACTGATTTACGGATTATTGGCTATCTCGTGAACCTGCCAGATCTCTCCGTTTTTCTGGAGAGAAACCCATCTAGCGTTTTGCCCCTGGTTCCAGCCGTAACTTTCGCCTTCCGGAGTCACGCTGACTTCAAGATCAAACTTAAAACTCTGCCTTGTTGAAGTCCATTCCTCCTGAAACGCCGGATTCACGCCCTTGACGCGCAAAGACTTTACAGTATTGAAGTTGGTTCGCCACATGTCTTTAGTCGCCTGATTGGCATCCATCATCTCGAGCGCTTCGTCGATTTTTTTGTCGGCTAAAAATTCAAAAAAATCTCTGGCCCGCTCCATCTGATTTTCCGCCTGCTTCGGCCGCGGCACGCCTTTCTTCAAAACCTCGGCCACCTTCGCGGCAAAATCGACGAACTCCGTTTCACTCAAAACTTTACCCGAACTTCTAGTGATGCTCACAAAACTCGACTCGCCGAGCACAAGAAAAATCTCATTGATCAGCCCGTCTTCCTGGACGGCGAGAAAATGCTCCATGCCGATTTTGGGGTTGGTTTCGATTTTATGGTCCAAAAACTCGTGGCCTTTTTTCTGTTTTTCTACGAGCAGGGTGATTTCATAATTCATAGCAAACCATGGTCCGCCCGAAGAGGTTTTCCCGTCTGGCAATTTGTAAAAATCTTCTTTATATTCTGTGTAATACTGACAATACGTCCCGTTATTTTTTGTTTCGGTCTTGGCAATATTCTTGCTAGTCGCCTCGCTGATCCACTCGGGAGAAAACTGGCTGCACATATCCGTAATCAATGGTCCGCCGCCTCCTCCCCCGCCCGAAGGCCCGCCGACCGTCGGCCCGCCGCCTCCGCAGCTGGCTCCGAGCGTCGCCACGGCTGCCAAAATACCGAAAACCGCGAAAAATTTTTTCATAATTTATAAAATTAAATAATTAATATCTTTACATTTTACGGCTATCGTAGGCCCAGTGCAATACGGCCTGACGCTGCCGCCTTCGGCAAAAAGTATCGCCCGGTCGACAATTTTTTTTGATCTGCAAGATATGCCTCCGGATGGCCTTCCATCTTTTAATCTGACGCCTATCATCTTCGTGTCGCCGTCCCATCCAATAGCGGCAATACCACTGGAACCAACCGCGCGGATCGTCGGGATGTATCCATCCTTTAGCCCGCCAAACGGAAAGCGGCTGACTGGCATTAACACCGAAATAATTCAGTTTCGGATCATGCCGCGACGGACAAAGTTTAGATCCCTTCCACCAATCGGCGGGAAATTCTTTCTTACAGTCGGTCATATAACGCCCGCCAAAAACTCCCAAACTAAGCATTTGTTTCGGCGTAAGTTCCGGCCGGAATTCTGGATCAAAATTTTTCCCTGCCGGTTCAGTAAGCCAATAACGATAATTTTTCTGCATTTTATCGCGCACTATCACCAGCCTTTTCCTCATAAATTATTTCCTAAAATATTTCGGCAAAATTTTCCAGAAATACCAGAGAGTCAGAAGGTTAAAAAACAAAACTAAAAATTTCAAGAAAGAAAAATCCAAAAATAATTTCCAGACCGTCAAAATTGAAACAACAGAGAAGAAAATTATTCCTATCTTTCTAATCTTTTGCGAACCAAACCAAACCCCCAAAGCTATGGCAAAATCCGTCGCCCCTATCAGGAAAATAATCCAGCCGAACGAAAAAGAAATTTCAAGCAGTCCGCTCGGATCGAAAAATAAAAACCATCTTTCCCACCAGACTCCGCCAAGCAACCGGCCAAAAAACCAAGCCAAAATAAGCGCAACAAGCCCCAAAACCATCTGGCTCATCCCCCAGACCAATTTTACAAAACATATTGCGATAAGTCCCGCCGGCCGCTTGAAATAATTGTCCAATTTTAATTCCATCTATTTCAATTTCTCGGCAAACTTGGCCGCTATCTTAACGAGTTCCTCGCCGGTTACCGCGCTATGGTTGGCTTTAATTCTCAAAAATTTCTCTGGACCTAAAATCAAATCCACCCGCCAAACTTTCTTTGTGTTATTTATCACGGTATAGTGATCACCGGCAATGGCGGAATCAGTGCCCAAAGTATAGCCGGATTCTTTAATCTCTGTCTTCGCGGCCTCGACGTTCTTATCTTCGATGAAAGCGACAACATTTCCGCCGCCGGCCAGCCGCCCGCCGTAATATCCCTCGTCCCAGTCAGTATAATAAGTGCAACTTTTTTCACTACTAAACGCAGGCCCTTCGGTTTTTACAATCGGCCGGCCAATCGCCTCTTCAACCAGTTCCTTGGGGAAATAATTGCAGACATCATCAACACCGGAAATCGTTTTACCGGCCAGAGCCGACTCCGTCCCGCCGGCCGTTGGTCCGCCGCCTCCGCAGCTGGCTCCGAGCGTCGCCACGGCTGCCAAAATACCGAAAACCGCGAAAAATTTTTTGTTCATAGGTTTTGAATATAAGTTAAAAGTTAAGTAGAATCAAGGCCGCGAAGGCTAAAACCACCCCGACGATTTGCATTAAATTGAGATTCTCATGAAAAATAAAAACGCCGACCGCCATGGTCGCGAGCATTCCCAAAAGCAACCAAAGTGTTCCCATCACCGCCAGCTGATTTTTGTGGAGAAGGGCCGGCAGCCAGGAAAGTGAGCACAGGGTATAAAAAACAAAAACCCAAAGAGTCGTTTCGACCGTCGGATTCTTTCCCCAAAGTTTGGAAAAATATTCTCCGATGCCAAAAAATATCGCCGAAATTAAAAGCCAGACAAAAGCCGGGATGGAAAGAAAAAAATTCATAATGATATTGCTCGCGTTACAATCTGCAAGTTACACGCTACGCACTCCTCACCTAATGCGGGGTGATAATCTCACTAAGAATGAGAAATAAAATAACCAGACCGAAAAAAATAATGACAATATTCAAAATACTCCGCTCTTTTTCCTGGAACAAGGCAAAAAAACCGACGATCAGAGAGACGAGACCGCAAATTCCGGAAATGACGCCCGGAATAAAAAGCAGGAGATTTCCGGGAAAGCCTTGGCCGCCCGTCTCGCCCGAGGCCACGAGAAGTTGCATGGCGAAAAAACCGAGAAAAAAAGCAGCGATGAAAATCACTGACCACTTTCCTGGTTTTGTTTTCGGAAAAAAATAAGCCATAAAAAATTATTTAATATTCCATATTATCAGTTACACGCCGCAAATTTCAAGTTACAGGCTTTTCAATACCTTTAAAATCTCAACCATAGCCAAAGTATCAAGCTGGCAGTAAGCCAGCATGTCGCGGTAAATTTTTTCCCGTTCCGCCTTGCTCAAATTTTTATCAAAAAGTTTCGGCCAGAAATTGGAAGCCGTCCCGCCTTCCTGGATGGCCAAATCCTTGTAGGATAATTCCGGCACCACGATTGGCATAACTTTTTTCAAAGACGCGCTGGCCATAAAACCCTTGTCTACAAAATAACCATTTTTAAAAATATCCATGAGATCGAACATCCTTTTATTCACGCTCTCGAAAAATTCTTGGTACTCCGGATAGCGCTCGCCCATTTCTTTGTTCCGACCGGCCTCGAAACTTTTGAACCAGGAAATAACCGTGCCCTCCGGCCCGATTGCCTTGCGCAAAGATTCGGCCAAAGGAATTTCCGGATCACCCGGCTCGCGGCAGAGATATTCAAAATGGCGCAATTTCCCGTCCGGCGAATCAAGCACGTCAAGCGAATATTGGAAAGCCATCTGTTCGTAAGGCCGGTAGCCGTCGAACGGCGGCACGGCTTGCGAATAAGTTTCGTAGTCCAGAAAATAAATTGGGTATTTTATTTTTTTAAGTTCATCGCGGATTGCCTCATGATCGATTTTCCGTTTGCCGCTCCTGACCGCCTCAATGTGCCTTAAATAATTTTCTTTTTTAATGAAACCTTCGGGGATATCAAGCAATTTGGTAATGCCAAGATCAAGGAGCGTTTCGATCTGTTTGGCGGTAAGCCCGCCGTAGGCGTCGTAAATCGACCCTTCGCCGATGTCTTTCCAGCAATATTCGATAAAGCCGCAATCGTAGGGCGTGGAGCACTGCTTCACGATTCTGACCTTGGGCTCGTCTTTAACCCCCAGGATATATTGGGCTTCGAGAATTTTTTTTCTGGTTTTTCCCCCAATTTTTAAAACTTCTTCGGTTACTTCTTCAACAACCAAAAACTTTTCCGGCTCAATTTCTCCCTGCCGGACATAATCGCTGTTCACGTAAATGACATATAACTTCCCGACTTTTTCCCCTTCCTGTTC
>CAYZNO010000011.1:1921-13310 GCA_964479685.1 uncultured Gammaproteobacteria bacterium | reverse complement strand
GAATGGCGTAAGTACAGGCATAGTCCGGCAGAGTGGAATAAAAAGCCGTGTCAAAGACAGCAATGTTTTTAGCCCGGGGTAAATACTTTAGGCAAGCCTTTATTCCGAGCAAATTAACCGAATTGTGCAACGGTGATAACTTACCGTATTTTTCTATTTTTTTCAATACCGCCGGCGTAATAAGCGTAGGACTGACAAAATCCTCTCCGCCATGAACCACGCGATGGCCGACAACAGAGATTTGAGATTTGAGATTTTTGATTTTAGTTGATTGATCCAACACCAATTTAAACGCCTCCTCGTGATTGCGAACGCCTCGAGTAATTATCGATTTCTTTTTCCCGATTATCGACTCTAAAAAACTTCCACGAAGCCCGATGCGCTCCACGATCCCGGAAGCAACATTCTTTAGCGAAGCCTGTTCAAAAAGCGCGAATTTTAATGTCGCGCTGCCGCAGTTGACGACTAAAACATATTTCATATTTATTTTTTTACCTTAAAAATATCGCCATGACCAGGAACGATAAAATCGACCATTGCTAAAATTTTATTCTGGCTCGCGAGATGCGTTTTTTCGTTTTCAATGAAAGCCAATCTGTCTTCCTGACCCTTCCAAAAAAGATCACCGACGATCGCCGCCTTCCCGTCTTTCGTCTCCGCGAGCACTGAGCAATCATAAGCAGTATGTCCTGGCGTGCGGATAATTTTTACGCAGGGAGATAAAATTATTTCATCATCTTCCACTAAAGTAAACTTATCGCCGTTTTGAATGTCTTCGCTCGTTATCCATTCGGCATTTTTAAAAAGAAAATTGCATCCGATATGATCGGGGTGTTGGTGCGTGTTAACGACTATATCTATGTCTTCCGGTTTTAAATTTTCGCGTGCCAAAGCGGCAATAATTTTCTCCGCGTCAATAAAATTACCGGTGTCAACAATTATTTTCTTGCCATCATCTTCTATTAAGGTTACGGTTGAAGAAGCCCGACAGACGTTTTTCTCTATCCACTCGAAATATCCAACCAATAAAACTTTCACTTTAACCATATTATTCTAGGATCAGTTCTCCATAACCGCAAACCCGGCCCAATCCCGCCGCGTTGGCTTCGTCGGTATCAACGTGCACCGACATCTTGAAATTGTCTTTGATGCGGACAATCACATTATCAAAAATCAATCCGCGCTCTCCGGTTACTCTTACTTTTACCATATCATCATTTTTTAAACCAAGCTTATCGGCTTCGCCCTGATTAATATGCAAATGCCGCTTAGCCACAATCACCCCTTCTTTCAATTCAACTTCGCCGGTAGGACCGACCAATTTTGCCCCGGCTGAACCTTCAATATCTCCCGAAAGGCGGAGTGGCGCCTCAATGCCCAGAGAAAAACAGTCTGTGTACGCCAGCTCTATCTGAGTTTTCGATCTTGCCGGTCCGACAATACGAAAATTTTCCAACTTTCTTTTTGGCCCGACTAAAGTTACTGTTTCCTCCGCGGCAAACTCCCCTTCCTGTGAAAGCTCCTTAATCGGTTTCAATTTATAACCAGCGCCGAAAAGCTTATCAACGTCTTTTTGGGAAATATGCATGTGCCTGGCGGAAATCTCTACTTTGACTTTTACTTTTTTCATAAAAATAAAATTATTTTTTCATCAATCGCTCAGCTTCTTTTCTCGATAATAGCGGATCCTGGGCGCCAATTCCGGTTAGATTATAAGCGCTGTTTATTGCCCCGAGTTTCAGGGCTTTTTCTGTATTCCCCTGATAAAAAATGTAACCAGCCGTAAAACTCGCGCAAAAAGAATCGCCCGCTCCGGTCGTATCAACTATTTTTTTACTCAAAGATTTTTGATAATAAATTTTACCGTTATCAAAAGCGTGCGCCCCGTGGCCGCCGTTTGTGATAACAATTATTCCCGGACAAAAATCAACCAAAACTTTAAATAAATTTTCCGGTTTGTTCAGCCAGTTTACCGGCATCTTTTTGTATTTTGGCAAGGATGTTACGAGTTGAATCGCCTCGTCGAGATTGGTAAATAAAATTTTCGTTTTCGCCAAATATTTTTTAAGACCAAAAAGACCGGCCGCAAGCTGGACATTACCCGGATTCCAGGCAAGATTGATTCTTTTGGCAACCACTCCATCCATCACACCCCGCCATTCAGGGCCAGAAAGCGAGGCCACATAAAACCAATCGGCCGCGCCAGAAACCACGAACCGCAAATTATCATTCGCCCCGCGGTACAAAAATGCCGTGTGATCTTTAGTCGAGGTTAAAGTGGCAATAAAAGAAAAGCCGGTTTTGGATTTTTTATCAGTTTGAACAAAATCGACCGCGACTTTATTTTTCTTAAAATTATCTACAATCGCCCGGCCTTCTTCATCATCGCCGACCCGAACAAGCGCCTCCGTTTTCAGACCCAATTTCGAAAAAGCCACGGCGGCATTGGCCGCTCCGCCGCCAAAAGTTACAAATGCCTTTCTTGCAATAATTTTCGCGCCGTACTCAAAAGCCATCATCTCCTGCCTTAAAGGATCTTTCGGATTTTTAAGAAGTCGTCCTTCGTCGGTATAAAAAGTTATATCCCGCGCCGCGCCGCCGACTGTCACGACATCAAATTTTTTCACCATATTTATCGTTTTAACTTTTTTAATTGAGCAACCAACTTGTCTTTTGCGAGGTCAATCGCCTCGACAATCGTATGATCATCCTCGCTCACAAGAAAATTCTGTTTCGGCAATTTCAGGTCCAAAGTTATTTTATAAGCGCTCTTAGTTGTAAACTTTTCCGCCTTAACCCGTAGCGAAGCTGAATCCTCAACGTGCCGGTGGATTAACTTCTCCAACTGCGGAATTTTAGTATCCAAATACTCTTCACACCACTTCTTTTCGTTCGGCGTCAAATTTTTGAAGAAATAGTCAATTTTCATAAAAAAATATTAATCATTAATTGATGAATTATAGCACAAAATCGCGAAAAGACGAAACTATTTCTATCGCAACAATCTCTCTTTTTTTATTTTTATCCAAATCTCACCGGTACAGTCAGCTTTTTATCCCCTCTCTCGTCCGGCTAATTTGAAAGAATAGTCCAAACTTGAATTTTTCCCTGCTTCCGGAAGATGCAGACCGACTTTCTCCCCGGCCTCGATGCATTTATCCAGTATTGTTTTACGATAATCTTCAATCGGAGCCGTCCCCTTGTATCTCCAAGCGTATGAATTATCCATTAAAGTAATAACCATGTCGGCCACCTCGTTTTTATATGTAGAATTTTTACTACGCTTATTGATATCAACTAAATTAAATTCGCCGTTTTCCGTGTCAAGCAGGACATTATTTGCCTTTGAGGGATCGAAAATGTAACCGCGCGCATTAATGGCTACCAAAATTTTAGCAAATTTGTCATAAGCCGATTGTGGCATTTCTGCCGCCCTTTTTAAATGTTCTTCATAGACAGGATCGGCATTCTTGCCTTCACACCTTATTTTTCCGTGTGGTACACCGGCTGGGATTCCTTTTTGTTTTTTTAGAAAATAAATTTCGGCGTTGCTCATCCTGGCAACTGCTTGTCCGACATTTAATTCCGGCAAATCGTCTTGAACCTCTTCAATTTTTCCTGCCTCTCTCCCTCCCTTTTTCCATCTGACAACTCTCAAAACATATTTTTTCAACATTTGGTATTTTATACACGTCCGCATTGCCGCCATGCCCGACGATATTCTCCTCCGTGCAAATATCTAAGATTTTATCTTTATCAAAACCGGCTCCTTCCAACTCGGCGAGCAAATCAGAAAAGGTATATTCTGCGCCGCTTTGTTCTTCGCGGTTGAGCTGGCAGTCCTTCGAATGTCCTGCTTCTGCTGGGCATCCGCAAGAACTACAAATACTGCTATGTTTTTCAACCATATTTATGATACTTATTATCTAATAAAACCTTACCGGCACGATGAGCGAATCGTCCTGTTCCGGAAGGCCGGAGGGGTTGTCTTTTTCCAAAACTAACGTGCCAGTCGCCGTGGCTGGCGCGCTAAACTCCAAAGTCGCTTTGAACGGCACAAATTCTTCAGTCATCCATTCCTCTGTGGTCATTATGTAAGACTGATTAAGCGGAATCTCGTTACCGTTTTCATCTAAAAGTTTTACCGGAAAACTTGCTTCAAAATACCAAGTGCCACGAGCCTGGCCCGTCACTTCAAGCGGGCTTGCCACGACCGCGTTCGGCCGGGGCGAATCAATTTTGATTAAATCGGTTTTCTCCAATTCGTTTCCGATATACTCGGTAAAAGTCTGGCCGTTGGCGTTACATTGTCTTGGATAGGATTCCATAACTGGATTTCCGGCTACGGCGCATTCTTCAAAATTTGTGATTGTAACAACATTCGTGTTTTCATTCCCAGCCGGCGGAAACGGCTGGCAGCCAGCGCCGCTCAAAATTAAAACCACCATCGATCCTAAAGCTAAAAAAATGATTTTCTTTCTCATAAATTTATTGTTCGAGTGAGCCGAAGGCGAATCGAGAACTTCTCGACTTCCCCCGCCAAGGCGGGGTCCGCTCGAAGAATATTAATTTATTTCTAAAATTTTTTGTTTAGAAGTAAACCCAGAAATAATTCTGACACGCGACGGCGCTACTCCTAAATGTCCAGCCACGGCTTTGATAATTGCCATATTGGCCCGTCCGGCAATTGGCGGCTCTTTTACCGATACTTGCAAATGAACCTCGCCTGCCTCACCGATGGGCGGGTCTATTTTTTCTACCTTTTCCTCACGCGCCATTGGTTTTGCCTTCACAAAAATCTTCATACTATCTTTCGTCTCCGCTCCCGCCGATTGCGCCCCGCTCTTTACGGGAAAAAATCTTTTCTAAATTTTTCTCGGCAATTTCCTCGAGCGACAGACCAAGTTCAATTCCCATTTGCGAAACATACCATAAAATATCGCCAAGCTCATAACACATTTCCTTTTTCGATTCCTCATCCATTGCGCCGTTTTTATCCCGTAAAATCTTTTTTACTTTGTCGGCTATTTCACCGCCCTCTCCGGCAAGCCCCAGGGCGATATAAACAAAATTATTACCCTGCTCCGGATAAATTGCCGTTTGTTTGGCTTTGTTCTGATATTCTTCAAAAGTCATAAAAAATTATAGCAGAATAAATTAATTTTTTGCAGACGAAACGAGATAAGTCGCGATAATCGCCGCGGTCTCGGCCCGCAAAGTTAATTTTCCCAAACTCACACTCTGAAAATTTTTATCCTGAGCAATCCGTATTTCCTCCTCGCTCCATCCGCCTTCCGGACCGATAAAAATTCCCGCCCGATTTCCCATATTTACCGAAACGAGACGCGGTTCAAATTTATTTGCTCTAACTTCAAAAAATAAATTAATATCATTTTTCTCGGCATGCGACACGGCCTGGTCAAAGTTCAATATCCTCCCAACAAGCGGAACAATCCCCCGCCCCGACTGCTCGGCCGCTTCACGGACGATTTTTTCCAATCGGTCGATCCGCAGATTAGTTTTTATGGTTTTTGCCGTAATGACCGGAATAATTTCCGCCACCCCGGCCTCGACTGCTTTCTCCGCGGCCAATTCAAAATTTTCCTTTTTAAGCACCGCAAGATAAAGAACCGTTTTCATTTCCGGCTCGTTCGGACTGTTTTCAATTTTTAAAATTTTTATCCCAATACTTTGTTTGTCAAAGCCGGTAATTTCCGCAAGCGCTTCGGAGCCCCGCCCGTCGCCCAGAATAATTTTTTCTCCCGGCAAAAGACGGAGAACGTTTTTCGCCTGATTGTAAATTTCTTTATTGCTAATTGACGTTAGATTTTCTTTTAAGGAAAAATTGCCGATAAAACGATGTATCTTCATAATTTATTTATTGATTAAATTAAAGACAACTATTCCGAAAGCTACGGTAACATTCAGCGATTCTTTCTTGCCGCGCATCGGGATTTCCAAAATTTTATCCGACCGCCGCAAAATTGCCGGAGGAAGACCGTTTATTTCATTACCCACTACGAGAGCCGTTCTTTCCAAATCTTTTTCTGATAATTTTATTTTTTGATATGACACGGAACGTTTAGCCTGTTCGATCGCCAAAATTTTCCAGCCATTTTTTCTCAATTTATCAATTTGACGCAAGGTCTTGCCGCATTTTTCCCAAGCCACCGAATTTTCCGCCCCAAGCGCAACTTTGCTTATTTTTTCGTTCTTCTGGCCAAAACGATCAATTGGCGCCGGAGTTATGCCGCATAAATATATTTTTTCGCATCCGGCCGCGTCGGCTGTCCGGAAAATCGATCCGACATTATGTGTGCTTCTGATATCGTGAAGAATCACAACCATAAATCAGTATCCAATTAACTTCTTCAGTTTCGGCAAAACTTCGCGCATTGCCCGCTCCCCCTCGGGGATAAACTTTCTGCCATCAAAAAATTTCCTCCAGCCAATTAATCCCTTAAATTTTATTTTCGGTTCAACAACAACGTCCGCCTGTTTTATTTTTTCTTTTGCCAGATGATAGCGCAAAATTTCCAAAGAATCTTCGCCTGCCTCCCAGAAACCGACACCTTTTTTCTCTCCCGGCAAACAATAATCAAGATTAACGGCAATAACGAAGTCGGCACCCATTTTGCGAGCAGCCTCAATCGGCACCGGTTCCGACAATCCTCCGTCAACTAAGACTTGCCCTTCGTGCTTCTTTGGTTTAAAAATCAACGGCACTGACAAACTGCAACTTATCGCTTTGGCGACATCACCCCGCGATAAAATTACCGGCTGGCCGGTTTCAAAATTTGTCGCCACGGCGGAAAAAGGAATTTTGAGATCCGAAAACTTCGCCCCGTCAAGCTCTTTCTTCAAAAAACTCTCTATTTTTTTTCCGCCGATCACCCCTCCGCCGACCGACGGCTCTATTATCAGACTTAAAAGTTTTCGCCAGTTGTTATCAAGGGCAAGTCTTTCAATACTCCCGATATTTCTCTCGGCCGCGTACAAGCCGCCGACCATCGCCCCGATGCTCGACCCGGCAATACAATGAATGGGAATATCATTTTCTTCCAGAATTTTAATTACTCCGATATGTGCCAGACCTCTGGCTCCCCCACTCCCCAAAGCCAAGCCGATTCTATATTTTTTCTTTTTCTTCCACCAAAAACACATATATAAATTCGTTATTTATTAGCGGCTAATTGTCCGCAGGCGCCCCTGACGCCGCGGCCGAAACGATAGCGCTCGGTTACCGATACGCCCGCGCGTTTCATGATTTCTTTAAATTTATCAACTGCTTCTTTTTTCGAAGGCTCAAAAACTCCCGTCGGGTTATATAAAATCAAATTTATAAAATAAAGATTTCTCGGCAGCCCCCCGAGAAGCACAGCCAGTTCACGCGCGTGTTCCGGCCGGTCATTAAAATTTCTTATCATTAAATACTCGAACATGACCTTTCGACCGGTCGCTTCAAGATACTCTCCGACTGCCGCCATGATTTTTTTGATGGTATATTTTTTTCCGGCCGGCATAATTTCATTCCGCATTTTGTCGTTCGGCGCGTGCAGGGAAATCGCCAGATTAACCGGGAGATGCTCTTTGGCTAATTTTCTTATTCCTTCCACGACGCCGGCGGTAGAAATGGAAATATGCCGCGCCCCGATGCCGAAACCTTTTTGGTCGTTCATGATTTTTATCGCCGCCAAAACATTTTCATAATTAAAAAACGGCTCGCCCATGCCCATAAAAACAACGCTGTCCACTCTTTGATTTTCTTTTTTCAAAAATCTGGCCGAACATAAAACCTGTTCAATAATTTCTTCTGATTTCAAATTTCTTTTAAACCCCATCTGGCCGGTGGCGCAAAAAGCGCAGCCGAGCGGACAGCCGACCTCTGAAGAAACACAGACGGTATTCCGTCCCTCGTGGCGCATCAGAACCGATTCGATTTTAAAACCGTCTTCCAGGGTAATAAGAAACTTTATAGTACTTTTATCTCGCGCGATAAATTTTTCAGAATTTATGCCGAGCGGACACTCTTTATTCAATCTTTCGCGTAGGGCGGCCGGTAAATTTGTCGCCTCGTTCCAGTCTTCGGCTAACTTCCCGAAAACCGCCTCCCGCGCCTGCTTGGCGCGGTAAGCCGGTTCATCGGCGAGAATTTTATCTAGTTTTTCCAAATTCATATTTTAGATGTGCTTCATCAAATTTTATTAAACCGCTACCCTTTTGTATTAATCTCAGTAAATTCTCCACATCTTCTCCTGAAGAATTAATATTTTTGTAAACATAACCAGGCCATTTTATAACAGCATCTCTATCTTTCTGATCCTGCTCTAAATCAATTAATGAATGAGGGCCCCTTAAATGCAACCTCATTTTTCTAAGTTCGAACGGAACATCTAAATGATAAAGATAAATAGTACATTTTGCGGATATTTTGGAAATAAAACTTCTGATATTTTCTATTGTCAAAAATCTTTCTCCGATTGCTATAACATTATAATTTTTCTTTAGATATTTACCTATATCATTACCAAAATCAATCCTTGCATTTTTCTGGTCTTTTTCTTTCTGTTTGTCAGTTTCCCAAATCCATTTTGGATTATAATTTTCAACATAAGCATCCAAATCTAGAAGAACATATTTTTCTCCGAGTCCTGACAACTTTTTAACTAACAATTTTCCCAGTGTGTTTTTCCCAGACGCCGGACCACCATCTATTAAAATCAATTTCATATTTTTATCGCTCCACTTTTTTTAAACTGTCCAACTCGTGTTCGCTCGAGCTCTGCCAAATATCCTCCAACCTTTAATTTTTTTCCCAAATCACGCGCCAGCGACCGGACGTAAAATCCCTTGCCACAAATAATTTTTATTTTGAGCAGCGGCCATTTATATTTTATAATTTTTATTTCCCTAACTTCTACTTTCCGCTTTTTCAATTTTGGCTTCTCCCCTTTTCTTGCCAGATCATACGCCCGTCGGCCTTTGATTTTAATCGCGCTAAAAATCGGCGGCTGCTGAAGGATTTTTCCGCGGAATTTTAATAATTCTTTTTCAACTTCACGGCGTGTCGGTTTATTTTTATATTCCACATTTGTTTTTTCTCCGGCCTCGTCGTCGGTCGTACTTTCCATTCCGAATCGCACCGTGGCCAAATATTCTTTTTCCGATTCCACAACTTCATACAGCTTTCGCGTCGCCTCGCGGCCGATACCGACCACCAAAACTCCTTTAGCCAACGGATCAAGCGTTCCGGCATGGCCGATTTTTTTAATCCCGGTCAATTTTCTTAGCTTGCCAATAATATCAAAAGACGTCGGACCTTTTGGTTTATACGCTACGAAAACGCCGCTCTTAATTTTAAATTCTTTTAGCTTCACCTAAATCCTATAAATTATTTTGGCTCGTCTATTTTAGTCCTTCTATAATTTCCTTTTCAAGATCATGAGTGATGTCTTTTGCTGATTGCCACAAATCACCGGGCAATTCATCAATTCGGCTCATACTCCATTCTGCTCTAAAATAATTTCTAACCTGTTCTGCTATATCTCTACCAGGTGCTCTTAAAATACCATCAGCAATATTTTCTGGACTAAAATATGGCTGGAATTCCAGACCTCCCTCATACATCAGTTTTCCCCTCACTATCTCCTTTATTTTTTCTTTGGTTGCTTCTTCGTTCTTTTCGGCCTCTAAATTTTCTGACATAAATTTTAATGATTAATTGTTAATTTCATAATTTAAAAATATTTACGGCTGCAAAATATCTTCTGTCCGCCCGTCAATGGAAATAATCACGTTATTCACGGTCGGAAACTGCTTTAATGTTTCTCTGATCTGCGAAGCGATAGCCGCAACCCGGCAGGAACCGCCCACCTGAAATTCCAGCTGTTTGTCGAAATCGACCCTGGCTACGCCGTCCTCAATAGTTAAGCTCTGAATTTTCACATTCGGGTTAATGCTTGTCGAATATCCATCAGCTTTTTCGCTCTCGGTCGGTCCGGACAAAAGTTCTTCAAGCGCCGCGCGCCCTACCGCTTCTGTTTTTGGGATAGTCCTTTCCACCGCGAAATTTTTGCTGCAATCCAACATTTCCGGATCGAACCTGCTGTTACCAAAAAATAATTTTACGGGCATTGTCTCTTCGGCATTGGTATTTACTGGCTGATTCGCTGGCGGAACGGCTGTATTAATATTTGTCGCTGGTTCGCTTGATGCATCTTCCGACCCAATCCTAAACCACACACATCCCGCTCCAGTTAAAACCAACGCTGTTAAAATCACGGCAACCAATAAAACAATTTTCATAAATTAAATATTTTTAAATTTTATAAATCACGTCTTTCCTCTCGACCACAATTTCCCATCCGGCCCGCCGCGCGTGATCGTAAAGTTTTTTGTTGGGATTGAAACAAATCGGCCGGCTGACCATTTTCAAAAACGGAATATCGCTTTCCGTATCGCCGATGCCGACCGATCCGCGAAGCATCAAGTTTTCTTTTTGAACCGCCCGTTCTAAAACCTTGGCCTTATCAAAAATAAAATCTTCGTGAAGAACTTTGCCGGTCAGCCTTCCTTTATCGTCTTCTTCTCCAATTGTCCCGTAAATTTTATCAAAACCCAATCCTTTGCCAAAAGCTTGAACGACTTCTTTTGGTGAGTGAGAAATGGCCAAAAGAAAATATCCCTGTTTTTTTAATTTTTTTATCAAAGCGCTGGTGTAGCGGTAAACCCTGTTTTGGTGGAATTTCGCCACTTTGTTCGTAATCCGAGAAAACTTTTTATAACTAACCCCTCTGATATGGCGGCGGAAAGATTTTATAAGTTGGTTGATGTATTTTTCATACGGTCCCTTGCGGTCAAGCCAAGCTCGGTATTCTCTGGAATAATCTTTGGTAATCGAGGCTGGTAAAAGACCTGAACCGATCATCGCCTGAATCAATTGAATTAAAAGGCTGGAACGGAAAATCGTTCCGTCAATATCAAAAATCGCGACTTTCTTTTTCATAAAACTATTTCTTTTTTTCAATAATTAATCTCTCGTCGATATTAAGTTTATCCGTCTTGCCGACTTCCTGAAAAAAATAATTAAACGATCCCCCGCTCGCTTCCTTAGCTCCGGCGAGCTCCTCCTCCAAAATTTTTCGCCATTCGGAAAAGTCTCTAGTTTCACCAGTCTCCTGGTCCAACAAAATCTCGCTTTTGTAAATCGGATAAAAAATCGCTCTTCCGCCCCTTTTTAAATGCTTAACTGCCGAATTTATCGCCCCCTTGATTTCCCGCCTAACGGTTTCACTCTGCTCTCTGCTCCACTTTTTTTGCCAAACGGCCTCACCTGCTCTAGCGTAAATAAGTGGCACGCTGTTCATGGCAAGAATCGTGTTGAATTGCG
>CAYZNO010000011.1:0-1911 GCA_964479685.1 uncultured Gammaproteobacteria bacterium | reverse complement strand
TGCGGCTCTTCTGGCAATTCCATTTTTCCTTTAAGTTCCATGTTTTCGAAAGATACGCCGCTAACTCGAAAATTTTTATTATAATCAATCCCGTCCGCCCGCACATCGATAAACGGTTCTTTGCTGATTGATACTATCTGACAGTTTAAGCCCTTTTCTTTTATCCGCGCCTGTAAGGCATCTCCAAATGCGGCTAAGGGTCCGGCTCCGACATCAAGAACGTCGGCGTCAACAATATCTCTCGCGCTCAGACCCAATTTTTCCCAATATTTTTCAAACACTTTCTCTCTAAACTTGTCGCGCGCTTCTTTGGTCGTCAGTGTTTCCTGAGTAGCTTTTGGTCCGAATTTTCCTTCAAAATTCATATTTTATTTTCTCCTTCTTCTAATTTAAAGGGATTAAAATTGGTTTTATAATCGTAATAATCCTCGCCTTCGTTCCGTTTCAGCCATTTCACTATTTTATAAGTCGCCGGAGTAAACAAAATTTCTATTCCGACTTTGAAGAGATAATTTGAAATAATCAGAGTAATAATCAGGCTGCCTGGCAAAATTCCCCAGAAAGCAATCAGAATAAAAAACATGGTATCAACTCCTTCACCAACCAGAGTCGAGCCAATGGTCCGGGCCCAAAGTCTCTTCCCTTGCATCCAGATTTTCATTTTTGCCAGGATAAACGAATTAGAAAATTCTCCGGAAAAATACGCGATGAGACTTGCCAAGACAAGTCGCGGCGTCAATCCTAAAATTTTGTCGTAGGCTTCCTGGTTTTCCCAACCGGCGGCCGGCGGCAATTTCCCGACAATTATGAAAATTGCCGAAGCGAGAAACGCCGCGCCAAAACCGAGCCAGATGACTTTTCTCGACCGGCGGTAGCCATAAACTTCGGTAAAAATATCGCCGAAGATATAGCTTAACGGAAAAAGCAGTGTTCCGCCGTCAAAAGTAAAAAATCCAAAATCCAAAATTTTTGTCGAAGCGACATTGGAAATCAAAATCACGGCGACAAAAAGAGTGGTAATCGCCTCAAGATGCTTGTAGCTTTTTCGCTCGTTCTCCACGGAATAAAACGTCAATTCAAATCTTTTTTAATCTTACCCTTTTTGACCCTTAAAATCAAGTTTTTTTATTTAAAAAAAGAGAGCTGGTCAGGCTCCCGATTTAACGACCGCGCCCTTCTAAAGAAAAACTGTCTGGCGCAGCACGGTGACAAACCAGCCTCTGAGTTCAAAGTCCTCGATCGGCTTTTCGTCGGTCCATTTGCCGTCCGGCCCGACCCAGCGGGCCTTTCCGCCGCGCTCCGTGGCAAAGCCAAAGGAAAGGTGGCCAAGTATGCCGCGGCATTTCGGACAAACCCATGGCGCGTTCATGGAATCCATGGGCATGTCGACAAAGGAAAGCAACTCGCCGCAGTGTTCGCAGAGACCGAGCGTCTCGACATCTACCATCCGGTAAGTCATCTTTTTCTCCTGCCCAATCAATCAAAGAGACAAGGCGGCGCGCTTGTCGCGTATCGGGCCGCGGCTATCATCGAGTTCAACTGCCGGATATCGCTCCGGTCGTAAACCCCGATCACGCCAGCACGTACCGCGTCCCGCCCGCAAGGACGGTGCTCGCCAATCTGGTGGACCGTTCCGTCTTCTTCAACCCAGATGCCCGCCCGGCAATAGACCTTGATCCCTTCGTGCGCGAGACAAATGGGCACGACGCTGACGGTGTTGTTATCCGCATACACCAGAACCACGACGTTCTTCGCCAGCACTCTCATTTCTTTTTCTCCTCCCAGGGAGTATCCTCCCAGTGGTAGTTTGCCCAGAAACGGGCGTGGCAGGCCGGATTGGAACATTCGTAAAGATACTTACTGCCGATCTGGTCTTGCGGCCTCCGCTCGTTTCTTCCTTCGGCGCGGTAC